>JARKOQ010000227.1 GCA_029976005.1 Aggregatilineales bacterium
ATGCTGCGCGCCTGGCCCGCCTCGCGCACGATCAGCCCCCAGGCTTCCAGGCGGTCCAGGTGGCGGGGCACGGAGGACGGCCAGGCCAGGTTGCAGGCATCGGCGATCTCGCGCAGGGTGGGCGACCAGGAATGGAGGGCCATATATTCGCGGATGAATTTCAAGACAGCCAGCGTCGTTTCCATACAAGCTCCGGGTAGCCGCGACCATTGCACCCCTCATGCTAGCATAGAACATACGTTCGGTCTATTTGGAGTGAGTGTATTTTCTGTAAGAAAATGGTTAGCAGGGCATTTTGGAGGCACTCCAGGGGCGTTCGCCTGGGGGCGAACCTCACCCCTGTTCGGCGCTGAAGCGCCTCACCGTCCCCACACTGGGAGAGAGGAAATCCGGCCCGCAGGGCCGGGAGGGGTGAGGTTCAACCCAGGCAGCCAGACTGGCTACCGTACACACCAAAACGGAGAGTCCGAGGCCCGGACGTAAACTCATGTTCGAAGGGGCATACACCCGGATCGGCACGGCCACAGGGTCGACTGGGATCGCTCAGATACGTCTCCCCCTGTGACCACCCCTCCTCCCTCCTGCCGGCTTTCCTCCTCTGGCTCGCGCCGCATTCTATCACACCCTGTCACCCATTTACGTCCGGGTCTCCGGCGCTGCCTCTCGCCTCCTTTTTTCCCTGATCGTTTTTTCACAAGCAAGTGTATGCAGGATGATCACTCCCGCCGGAAATGAGGGATGGTATCATAGGAGACTGCGGCTGTGTGCCCCGCCCGATGAATTATTGGAGGTATCCCCCATGTCCAGCCCTCTCAGACGTCTGACCCCCGTCCCCTTCACCCAGGTGAGTTTCAGCGATGGCCTGCTGGCCGAGCGCCAGGCGACCAACCGCCGCGCGGCGATCCCCGCCGTCCACCAGCAAATGGTCGCCACCGGCCGCCTGGAGGCGCTCAAGCTGCAATGGAAGCCGGGCGATCCATACACGCCCCACATTTTCTGGGATTCGGACGTGGCCAAATGGCTGGAAGGGGCCGCCTACAGCCTGGCGACTCACCCCGACCCGGCCCTCGAAGCGCTGGTGGAGGAGGCGGTCGCCTTGCTGGTCGCCGTCCAGCAGCCGGACGGCTACCTGAACAGTTACTTCACCCAGGTGGAGCCGCAGGCGCGCTGGACCAACCTGCGCGACCAGCACGAACTGTACTGCGCCGGGCATTTGATCGAGGCCGCCGTCGCCCACTTCCAGGCCACCGGCCGCCGCACCCTGCTGGACGCCCTGGCCCGCTATGCCGACTATATCGCCACCGTCTTCGGCCCCAACCCCGGCCAGAAGCGCGGCTACCCCGGCCATGAGGAGATCGAGCTGGCCCTGGTCAAGCTGTACCGGACCACCGGCGAGCAGCGCTACCTGGAACTGAGCCGCTACTTCATCGACGAGCGCGGCCGCCAGCCGCACTACTTCGACGAAGAAGCCCGCGCCCGCGGCGACGACCCCGCCGCCTACTGGGCCAGGACGCACGCCTACACCCAGTCGCATCTACCCGTCCGGGAGCAGACCGAGGCGGTCGGGCACGCCGTGCGGGCCGTCTACCTGTACAGCGGCATGGCCGACGTGGCCGCCGAGACCGGCGACGAATCCCTCCTGGCCGCCTGCGAGCGCCTGTGGGACAACCTGACCCAGCGCAAGCTGTACCTGACCGGCGGGATCGGGGCCGAGCACCGCGCCGAGAACTTCGGCAAGGAATTCCAGCTCCCCAACGACAGCGCCTACGCCGAAACCTGCGCCGCGATCGGCCTGATCTTCTTCGCCCACCGCATGCTCCAGATCACGGCGGACAGCCGCTACGCCGACGTGATCGAGCGCGCCCTGTACAACAACGTCCTGGCCGGGATCGACCTGGCCGGCACCCATTTCTTCTACGTCAACCCGCTCGAATCGGACGGCAGCCACCACCGCCAGGATTTCTTTAGCTGCGCCTGCTGCCCGCCCAACATGCTGCGCCTGCTGGCCTCGCTGGGCGATTATGTGGCCTCGACCACGCCAGACACGCTCTACATCCACCAGTACAGCGCCGGGACAATCACGGCCGAGGTCAACGGCAAGCCGGTGAGACTCCAGGTGCGGACGCGCTACCCCTGGGACGGCGAGATCGAGCTGACCCTGGACATGCCCCTCCCGGCCGAGTTCGTGGTGTGCCTGCGCCTGCCGGACTGGTGCCCGACCCCGACCCTGTCGGTCAACGGGGTCTCGGTCGGCGCGGCCGTGCACAACGGCTACGCCTGCCTGCGCCGGGAGTGGAAGCCGGGCAACCAGATCCAGCTCAGCCTGCCGATGCCCGTCCAGCGCGTGACGGCCGACCCGCGCGTGGCGGCCGACGCCGGGCGGATCGCGCTCCAGCGCGGGCCGCTGGTCTACTGCCTGGAGGGGGTCGACCACGGCCAGACGCCGGTACAGGCCGTCGCCCTCTCCGACCGCACGCCGCTGGACGCCGCCTGGATGCCCAACCTGCTGGG
>JARKOQ010000248.1 GCA_029976005.1 Aggregatilineales bacterium
TCGCTTGCCAGCCGAAGCCCTTCTGCCTTATAGTAGGGACAGTATGACGACCCGCTAAATCGTGAGGGCGCCATCCGCGCTCGCCGCCCATCGCTCGACCAGGCTGGCCGGCACCAGCCTGTAGTCACGTCCGGATGCGACTGAGGGGATTACGATGCGTACCTTCTCTGGAACACGCTGGCAAAGGGTGTTCGGTTTGGGGCTGCTGCTGCTGGCGCTGGCCGTGGCCGGGAACATCCCGGTCATCGCGGCCGGCCCGCCCGCCAATGACGACATCGCCAACGCCAGGGTGTTCAGCAGCCTGCCCACCGGCGACATTTTCTCCATCGAACAAGCCACCCTCGCGCCCGGCGACCCGGACGCGAGCTGTGATGTGATCGGGCCAGACAAGACAGTCTGGTACCGCTACACACCCGCCGCCAGCGAAGCGGTGCGCTTCAACGCCACGGTCAACGGCACCCTGTTCCGCTATCTGGCCGTGTTCAGCGGCGCGCCGGGCAGCCTGACCGAAGTCGCCTGCGCCGCCCACCAGGCCTCGACCAGCCTGTCGGTCGCCCTGACCGGCGGCGTGACCTACTACCTGCTGGTGGCCGCGGCGGATGGCACCAGCTACGAAATCACCCTGTACGCCGAGCGCATCGCCCAGGCGGCCAACGACGACTTCGACAGCGCGACCGTGATCGGCAGCCTGCCCTTCAATGCCCCGGTCGCCGACAACGGCAGCGTCGCCCCGGACGATCCGCCCGGATGCAGTTACATGGCCAACACGCTCTGGTTCCGCTACACCGCCCCCAGCAGCGGGCTGGTGCAGTTCGACCTGCGCGACGGCCTGCCCTGGGAGATCGATCGATCCGCGATCACAATCTTCTCCGGCACGCGGGGGAGTCTGGTATTCCGCGACTGCGGGGCGGGTACGGGCGGCCTGCCGGTCACATTCCCGGCCAGCGCGGGGGAGACCTACCACATCATGGTGACGGGGTTCTTCGGCTCGGCCACCTTCCACGCGGAGCGGATCGAACTGCCCCCCAACGACTCCCTGACCAGCGCCCGGACGATCGCCCCGCTGCCGTTCCAGCACCGTGTCTACATTCAGGGCGCGACGGCCGATTCCAGCGATCCGGCCCCGGCCTGCACGGCCCCGCCCAACCAGACCGTCTGGTATCGCTATGCGGCGACCAGCGCCCAACCACTGACGCTGGACGTCGTCTCGCCGGGCAAGGCCGTGATCGGGGTGTGGTCGGGCACGCCAAGCAGCCTGACGCCGGTCGCCTGCACGGTGAAAGACGATCCCAGCCTGAGCTTCACGCCGGTCCCCGGCCAGACTTACTTCATCATGGTGGGCGGCTCGGACCTGCTTGGCAGCCTGACCGTCAACGCCTGGACGCCAGTTCAGGGGCCGCCGATCCTCTGCCCGGCCAGTTACGAGCTGGAGACGGTCTGGGAGGGCGCGCTGCTCTCGAAACAGACGCCGGTCGTCGTCCAACCCTTTGTCCTGACCGAGTACGACCACGCGGCGCTGGTGGTCTGGTCGGCGGCGGGCCATCCGGAAGCGGGCTGCCCGCTGAGCAGCAGCTATCTGTGCGGGCTGCCCGATCAGCTTCACGAACAGTTCCGGGTCTTCCTCAACACGGTCGAGGTGGGCTTCATGCCCGACCAGGGCAACCACGTCTGGGGCCGCATCCCGGACATCATCCTGGGCATCCTGCCGCCCCAGCCCTACACCGTCACCCTGCGCTGGGAAGGCCCGGCGGGCGTGGACGAGAGCGTGGGCTACCGGGTCGGGCTGTGCCTGGCCCCGGCCCCGCGTCCGACCGAGGAGCCAACCGAGCCGGCCACCGAAACGCCGACGGAACAGCCGACCGAGCCGGTCACCGAAACGCCAACGGAACAGCCGACCGAGCCACCCACGGAGCCACCCACGGAGCCGCCGACCGAGCCGCCCACCGAACCGCCCACTCAGCCGCCTTCCGGCATATGCCCGGCCGGGTACACCCAGAATACCCAGTGGGTCAACACCCTGATCCTGAACAGCAGCCCGCGGGTCGACCTGTCCTTCGCCGCGCCGGGCGGCAAGAATATCCTGCTGGCGATCGCGTCGATGGTCGGCCACCCGGAAGCAGGCTGCCCCGGCGGCAGTAGCTGGCTGTGCAGCCTGCCCGACCAGACCAACGAGCAGTTCCACGTCTACCTGGACGGCAGCGAGGTGGCCTTCATCCCCGACCACGGCGACCACAACTGGCAGACCTTCCCACCCATCACCCTGGGCGGGCTGGGCGGCGGCACGCACGTCCTGACCTTCCAGCACGAAGGCCCGGCGGACGGCTTCCCGGACTCCAGCGTGACCTTCGAGGCAGGCATCTGCATCGAGAACTAGACCCGTCCCCCTTCCGCACCACAAGCGCCCCTCTCCCGCGCCGCGAGAGAGGGGCGCTTCTTTTGACCGCGCCTGCCTCTGCCTTTATCCCCCGCCCAGCGGCTCGATGATCCGCCGCTCCACCGGCGAGGACAGGATCAGCGAGGTGGTCGTCTGGCCGTAGGGTTCCAGGGTATCCAGCAGATCCTCCAGCCGCTCCACGGAGGAGACCGCCACGCGCAGCACGAATGACTCCTTGCCGGTGATGCGGTCGCATTCCAGCACTTCGGGGATGCTGCGCACCACGTTGGCCACGTCCATGTTGCGCTCGCCGGGGTTGCCGATCCGGATGATGGCCGAGATCGTGCGTCCCAGCCGGGTGACATCCACCTGGGCATGGTAGCCGGTGATGACCCCGGCATCCTCCAGGCGGCGCACCCGTTCCGTCACCGCCGGGGACGACAATCCGACCCGCCGGCCCAGCTCCGCGAAGGGAATCCGGGCGTCGATTTGCAGCTCGCGCAGGATGGCCCAATCCACATCATCGAGCAACGCCTCCACGCCTGTTGTTTGTGCGTTTTTCATGATTTTTTCCTTTGTTTTTTAGGCAGTTTACCGAAAACAACTCTATTCCGCTATGGATCAAGCCGGCTATCTTGATGTATTTTAAGGGTAGATGGACGGCCGCGCGAACCACCGCACGGGGGCGCGCGGCGGCCCACACCAAACCTGACGACAGCGCCCGGCGGAAAGACCTCCGGCCGGGCCGAATACGCAGTCAGACCTGAATTGGGATGCCGCCCCCGGCCGCGCGTTTACCGGTAAGAAGAGGGGCCAGGCGGCGGCGCTAGACGACACGTTTTGAAGGAGAGCCAAACCATGCACACCACGATGTTGTACGAAACCCACCTCAACGAACTGGCCCGCGAGGAAAAGAAGCTCCGCCTGGAGCGCCTGGCCCTGCAGGCGCGCGCCGAGGCGGCTCCCGCCCGGACCGAGCGCCCCTCGCTGTTCGTGACCGTGCGCCAGGCCATGCGCCGGCTGGGTGGGGAATCCCGCCCCAACCATCGCGCCCCGCTGGCTTCATAGCGGCGGAACCACCCGCACATGCGCGCCGGCCGGGGAAGCGGACCCTATCCGGCGCTGACTCCCTTTCCTCCTGAATGCGGTAGGACTGTCCGGCGGCGGATCGAGCTGGTGACTCGATCCGCCGCCGGCGTTTCTCCAAACCGGCGGTTCTAAACAAGCAGGGAACGGACTCCAATGCCGGCAGGGGTGGCGATCCACTCCAGGGCGGGACGACCGGCGGTCGTCCCTACGACGGCCATCTCTCCGGGGAGCGTTGCCGCGTCTATCTGGGAAAATTCAAGCAAACCGGCGCTGCGGCCCTCTTCTGGCTCGTGCCCAATAATTCGATCAGACACAAGTCTCAATTTGTGCTAAACTGAGCGTAAAGGAATCCGGGTAATTGCGCGTCGGGCGGATGGCGCGGTTTCCGGACGGAGAGAGGCCTCCCCGGCTTCCCGCGAAACGGAAACCCACGCGCCCAACCCGCCTCCTGAGTGACTCCGAAGTACCGTTGGACAGGCTGCCATGGCCGAATATACTCTTCAACTCATCGAGGACGGTATCATCCTGCTGGCTTACCATGTCCCCGTGACCGCGGATGTGTTCCAGCGGGCCACGCGGGATCGGGTGCGTTTCGCCGGGGAGCACACCGCTGGAGATTACGTGCTCGTCGTCGACTATTCCCAGACCACCCTGTCGGCATCGTTCCTCAACTTGCGTCTGAACACCTGGTCGGCCACCCTGGACCCGTGCATGATCGACGCGCTGCTCATCAGCCCAAGCGTACTCGCCATCACCGCCGCCGATCTCGTCCAGCACGTGACCCACCAGAGGGTCGAGGTATGCGCCTCGCGGGAGGAAGCCCTGGCCCGCGCCAGAGACATCCTGACCGAACACCGGGCGGCGCGGGTCTAGCGCCCCCGCCTCCCCTGGTATCCAGGACGTCCCCCTGGAACTGCGTTGAATCAGACTGGCATGGAAGCTCTTTTGCGCTACTTCCACGCCATTTGCTCTTGAGCGCAGATAGAGAAGACCGATCATGGACGACTACACGATCAAACTGGTTGAGGATGGCATTTTCCTGCTGGTCTATCACACGACCGTGACCGAGGAGGTTTTCCGGAAGGCCGCCGAAGCTCAGGTGGAATTCGCCAAGACGCACATCGGCGGGGACTACATCATCGTCGTCGACTACACCGAGGCAATGCTGAAAGCGTCGGCCATCAACTTCCGGCTGAATTCGTGGGCGGCGAGCGTGGACCCGCACATGATCACGGCCGTGCTCGTCAGCCAGAACCTGCTCGTCAGCACCGCCGCCAACCTCGTCCACCGTGTCACGGGCAAGAACTTTGAAATCTTCCGCACCCGCGCCGAAGCGTTGGCGCGCGCCCGAACGCTCCTGGCCGAACACCGCGCGATGCAGGAGCCGGGCGGCGGCGATTCCTGAATCTGTGCTAATCTGTGCATATGAAAAACGTCTGTGCCGTTTTTCATAACCTGGCC
>JARKOQ010000005.1 GCA_029976005.1 Aggregatilineales bacterium
GGGGAATGGGTGTCAAGCTGGCCGACAGGCACAGCCTGATGGGGACGAGGCCGGTCGCAAAGCGGGAACAGGGCACGGAAAAGGCACGGATAGATACGGCTTCAGAAGCATGATCCGTAGTGACTCATTGAAAATGATTGCATGGATGGATCGGGCGTCGCGCGGTCGCGGATTGGAAATCCGACTCAGAACACGAAGTCCTCCGGACTGAACCGCCGTCTTTAGTCCGGAGGACTTATTCTCCAGAGTCGTGGATTTCAATCCGCGACCCGGCGATGACACATCCGTGTCATCAATTTCGCACTCATACTGTGCCAATCCGTGCCCTCTCCGTTTTGTCCGTATGCGGGGTTTGGGGATTGGCTCAAACCCGGAATACGCCGGACGATCAGCCGAGAATGGTTAGCCGCGGCGCTGGACGCCCAGTCCTGGTGCGGATGGCAGGTGAAGCCGGCCCTGATCCCAGATCATGCCCGTGTACGGGTCGTTGACCACCAGCAGATTACCGTCCAGGTCGGCAAAATCCACGAGCGGGGCCAGGTGGGCCGCTGCGCTGACGCCGACGATGCTCTCGACCATGCAGCCCAGCATGACCTTCATGCCCAGTGTCCGGGCCAGGGCGATCATCCGGCGGGCCTCGCGCAGACCGCCGCACTTGGCGAGCTTGATGTTGATCCCGCCGATGGCTCCGGCCAGGGGTAGGATATCGCGCGAGTCATGAATGGACTCGTCGGCAATCAGCGGGGGCATGTCTTCCGGCAGGCGGGCCGCCAGGGTATGCCAGCCCTCGCGGTCATGCTGGGCCACGGGCTGCTCGATGAACTGAAGGTCGTACCGCGCCAGGCGGGGAATGATGGCGGCGGCTTCGTTGGCGGTCCAGGCCGCGTTGGCGTCCACGCACAGGCTGCCGGGGTATGCCTCGCGGGCCATCCGCACCAGGGCCTCGTCACGCTCCAGGCTGCCGGAGCCGAGCTTGATCTTGAGGACGGGATACCCGGCTGCTTCCTGCATGCGCTGGCGGAACTCCGCGTCATCGGCCATGCTGATGGTGTATGAGCTGAGCGGGGCGCGTTCCGGATTGAGGCCCCACAGGCGGTACAAGGGCTGGCCGAGAGTCTTCCCCCAACGATCGTGGAGCGCGAGGTCGAGCGCGGCGCGGGCCGGGGCCGGGCCGGAGGGCAGCCGGTCGAGCAGGTCTTCAACCAGCAGCGGATCGCCTTCCAGGGCGGCCGCGACTTCGGGCCGGGCGACATAGGCCAGGACGTCCGGCACCTGGGCCGGATAGTAAGGGGTAATGGCGGCCACGCCAACCCCCTCATCCACATGGACGAACACGTTGTCCCGGCTGGTACTGGTGCCATGTGCGATCCGGAACGGCATGGAAAGGGCCAGGGATATCGGCTCGGCGTGAAGGCTCATGCGGTGCTCCTCCGGGGGCAGGTCTGGGAGACGAGGACAGTCCTGGGAGCGATTATAGCTTCAGTCGAGGCGGGTGAGTAATGTCAGCCGGGCAGGTGCTTTTAGGAGCTACACGGTATACTTTGCGGGTGTTATTGTTGAAGTGTCACTCGCTTACGACTGTGGAGGCGCGCGTATGCAAGATTTGACCGAGGCGCTCGTAGAGTTGTTTCGCCGGGCTGCGACCGATCTCCCGGCCGATGTCGAGCAGGTGCTGCGCGAGGCTCACAACCAGGAGGACGAAGGCTCCGCCGCGCAGAGCGTTCTGGCGAGCATCCTGGAGAACGTGACGCTGGCCCGCGAGCAGTCCACCCCGATTTGCCAGGATACCGGCACCCCCATTTTTTACGTGCACTATCCGCTGGGATGGTCGACGATTGCCCTGCGCAAGCAGATTCGGGCGGCGGCGGCCGAAGCCACGCGTCGGTCCTACCTGCGGCCCAACGCGGTGGACAGCCTGACCGGCAGGAATTCCGGGGATAACACCGGACTTGAATTCCCGGTCATTCACTTCATCGAGTGGGAGGAGGACTACCTCCAGATCGATGTCACGCTCAAGGGCGGCGGCTGCGAGAACGTTGGCATCCAGTACAAGCTGCCGGACAGCGAGTTCAAGGCCGGGCGTGACCTGGAAGGCGTGCGCAAGGTTGTGCTGGATGCGGTCGTCAAGGCCCAAGGTCAAGGCTGCGCGCCGGGTATTCTGGGCGTGGCGATTGGCGGCGATCGCGGCACCGGGTACGAGCTTTCCAAGGAGCAGTTCCTGCGCCCGATCGGGACGCGCAGCGAGAACCCCGATCTGGCCGGACTCGAGGAGCGGCTGCTCGAGGAATCGAATGCGCTGGGAATCGGCCCGATGGGGTTTGGAGGCAAAACCACCGTCCTGGACGTGCAGATCGACGCCGCGCACCGGTTGCCCGCAAGCTACTTTGTCACCGTGTCTTACATGTGCTGGGCTTGCCGTCGGCGGCGGATGACGGTCCGCGGCGAGGAAGTGACCTACCAGTAGGGGGACTCAGGATCATGATCGAACTCCAGACGCCAATAACCGAGGATCAGGTCAGGGCGCTGCGCACCGGGGACGTGGTCAAGCTCAGCGGTCTGGTGGTGACCGCGCGGGATGCAGCCCATAAGCTCATGATCGAGAATTTCGTGCAGCCTGCCGAGCCGAAGCTGCCCGATCTGTACGCCCGGCTTCGACCGCTGCTGGACGGCGGGGTGATTTATCACTGCGGGCCGGTTGTGGCACAGAACCAGGATGGCTCCTACCGGTTTGTCGCGGCCGGACCGACCACGAGCAGCCGTGAGGAACCCTACGAGGCGGACGTGATCAGACACTTTCACGTGCGGGCCGTGATCGGCAAGGGTGGGATGGGGGCCAGGACTCTGGCCGCCTGCAAGGAGCAGGGGGCCGTCTACCTTCACGCGGTGGGCGGCGCGGCCTCCCTGATCGCGGCCACCGTCGAGGAAGTGGCGGATGTGTTCCTCAAGGACGAGCTGGGCGTCCCTGAGGCTTTCTGGGTCATTCGGGTCAAGAATTGGAACCTGGTGGTGACGATGGACGCGCACGGCAACAGCCTGCACGAAACCATCCACAAGACTTCCGAGGCCCGCTTCAAGGAGTTGGCGGGACTGGCCTAGAGTCCTTTCGGCGCACTCAAACCGCTGCCATTCCACCGGATGGCGGCGGTTTTTTGTTGGTGGGGGTAGCGGACGGAACGGCGATCGGGCGATTGTTTGTCCCGTCACAAATCGCGCGCTAAACTGGAGTTGTGTTATCTAAAATACCAGGAGCATTCTGACCCATGGCAGATTTTCGGATCGAAAAAGACTCTCTTGGCGAGTTGCAGGTACCGGCGGATGCTCTGTACGGCGTCCAGACGCAGCGGGCCGTGTTGAACTTCCCGGTCAGCGGAATGCGCTGCTATCCGGCCTTTGTCTGGTCGATGGCGGCCATCAAGCGCGCGGCGGCGGAGGTCAACCACGACCTGGGCCTGTTTCAAGACGTCGAGGCGGACGGGCACAAGCAGAGCGGCGCGGAGATCGCCAGGGCGATCATGACCGCGGCCGACGAAGTGCTGGCCGGGCAGTGGCGCGATCAGTTTGTGGTGGACCCGTTCCAGGCCGGGGCCGGCACCAGCCAGAATATGAACACGAATGAAGTCATCGCCAGCCGCGCCAATCAACTGCTGGGGTATGGTCTGTCCGATCGCGGCAAGCCGGTCCATCCCAACGATCACGTCAACATGGCCCAGTCGACCAACGACACGATTCCAACCGCGATCCGGTTAGGGGTGCTGTGGCGGCTGGACGAGCTGCTGAACGTCCTGCACGGTCTGCGGGAGGCGCTGGCGCGCAAGGCGGTCGAGTTCGACCCCATCGTGAAGAGCGGCCGCACCCATCTCCAGGATGCGGTCCCGGTGCGGCTGGGGCAGGAGTTCGGCGCGTACGCGAAGGCGATCGAGCGCCACGTCGAAAAAATCCGGTTCGCGGGGGTAGGGCTGCGGCGGCTGGGCATTGGCGGCACGGCGACCGGGACAGGGCTGAACGCTCACCCGGAGTACCACCGCCGGATGGTGGCGACGCTGTCCCGGCTCACCGGCCTGGAACTCCACGAGAGCGACGACCTGTTCGAGTCGATGCAGTCGATGCAGGACGCCGTGTTTTTCTCCGGCGCGCTGCGCGCCCTGGCCCAGGACCTGATCCGGATCGCCAACGATTTCCGGCTGCTCAGCAGCGGCCCCACGACCGGCCTGGATGAGCTTCGTCTGCCGGCCGTCCAGCCCGGATCGAGCATCATGCCGGGCAAGGTCAACCCGGTGCTGGCCGAAATGCTGGCCATGGCGATGTACCACGTCATGGGCAATGACCTGACCGTGACGCTTGCCGGGCAGGCCGGGCAGCTTGAGCTGAACGTGATGATGCCGATCATCGCCCACAACCTGTTCGAGATGATGCACGTCACGATTGGCGCGGTGCGGGCCTTTACCGAGAAATGCGTGGTCGATCTGACCGCCAACGCGGACAAGGCCAGCGGCTGGCTGGCCAAGAATCCGATCCTGGTGACGGCGCTCAATCCCCTCATTGGGTATGCGAAGGGGGCAGAGGTCGCCAAGAAGGCCCTGGCCGAAAACAAGACGGTCCGGCAGGTGGTGGTCGAGCTGGGCTACCTGAGCGAGGCCGAGGCCGACGCCGTGCTGGACACCCGCGCCATGACCGAGGGCGGGATTCGCGGATCGGGCGGTGGCGGCGGCTGATCGAAAGGCGCAGACCGCGGGGCCTGCGCCTATCACAGCGCAATAGCTGGTGCGTCCGGCCTGCTACGAGCCGAGCGGCGAAAGCCAGAGGAATCCGAAAGGCGGCAGCACGAGCGTAGCCCCGATTTCGACTCGTTGGCCGGTCAGTTCGTTCCGCGCTGCCCAGAGGCCGAGATGGGCGGTCGGGATGCTGACAGGCGCATCGCTCAGGTTGTGCAGCACGAACAGGCGCTGGTCCTCGCTGGCCCGCCAGAAGCACAGGCTGTTGGCGGGGGCGTCCGCCAGCCAGTCCAGGCGGCCTTCGGACAGGGCGGGCAGCCGCTTGAACGTGTGGGTGAGGTGGCGGATCTGGTTGAGCAGGGAGGCCGGGTCGGCGCGCTGGGCCTGCACATTGACCTGCCGGTAGCCATACACCGGGTCGTCGATGACGGGGGAATAAAGTGCGTCCGGTGCGCAGGATGAGAACCCGGCATTGAGGCTGGCGTCCCACTGCATCGGGGTGCGGACTCCATTCCGGTCGGGCAGGGCGAGGTTATCGCCCATGCCGATCTCATCCCCGTAGTACAGGACGGGTGTGCCCGGCAAGGTATAAAGCATAGAATACATCAGGGCGATCTTGCGCCGGTCGTTGCCCATGAGGGGAGCCAGGCGGCGACGGATGCCCATGTTGAGGCGCTGGTCGCGTTCCGGCGCGTAGAAGTTCCACATGAACTCGCGATCTTCGGGCGTGACCATTTCCAGGGTCAGCTCGTCGTGGTTGCGCAGGAATGACCCCCACTGGCAGCACGCCGGGATGTCGGGCGTCTGGTTCAGGATGTCGATGATCGAGGCGTTGTCTTGCCGTGCCAGGGCCATATACAGGCGCGGCATCAGCGGGAAGTGAAAGCCCATGTGGAATTCGTCGCCGTCGCCGAAATAGGGCAGGGTGTCCTTGGGCCACTGGTTGGCTTCGGCCAGCAACACCCGGCCCGGAAAGGTCTCGTCGATGTAGCGGCGTATCCGCTTCAGATAGGCGTGAGTCTCCGGCAGGTTTTCGCAGGTCGTGCCCTCCCGCTCGAAGAGATAGGGGACGGCATCCACCCGGAAGCCATCCACGCCCAGGTCGAGCCAGTACTTGATGATGTCCAGCATGGCCTGCTGCACGCGTGGGCTGTCGTAGTTCAGGTCGGGCTGGCTGGCGAAAAAGCGATGCCAGTAGTACTGGCCGCTGACCGGGTCCAGGGACCAGTTGGAGTCGAGCGTGTCGCAGAAAATCACGCGCGTCCCGGCATAGCGATCGGGGGTGTCGCTCCAGACGTAGAAGTCGCGCAGGCGCGACTCGCGGGAGCGGCGGGCCATCCGGAACCAGGGATGCTCCTCCGAGGTATGGTTCATCACGAGGTCGGGAATGACCTTCATGCCGCGCTCGTGAATCTCGTCCACGACCAGGCGGAATTCCTCCAGGGTTCCATACTGAGGGTGGATTCCGTAGAAGCTGGAAATGTCGTAGCCGTCGTCCTTGAGCGGCGACGGGAAGAATGGCGTCAGCCAGACGCAGTCCACCCCTAACCATTGCAGGTAATCGAGGTGCTCCAGCAAGCCGCCAAAATCGCCCCAGCCGTCGCCGTTGCCGTCCGCGAAGGCCCGGGGATAGAGTTCGTAGAAGACGGCGTTTTTGTACCAGGTCATCTTGGGTTGCCTTTCAGTACACAAACCCACCGGCTGTGGGGTGCCGGTGGGTTTCCAGTCGCGTGAATGGATGCGGTTTCGGAGGCGGCCTTCACCCTTTGACCGCGCCGGCGGTCAGCCCCTCGACGATCCGGTTCTGGAAGACCAGCACCAGGGCCAGCAGGGGCAGCGTGACGACCATCGCAGCGGCCATGACTTCCGCGATCGGTTCCTGCCGGGCGATGTTTCCGCTGAACAGGGCGATCGCCACGGGCACGGTGTAGGAGCCGGGATCGGTGATGGTGAAGGTCAGCGCGAACAGGTATTCGTTCCAGGCCGAGATGAACGCCAGGAGGCCGGTGGTCACCAGGGCGGGCGCCGTCAGCGGCAGCAGAATCATGTGGAAAGTCTGGAAGGTGGTCGCGCCGTCGACGTAGGCGGCCTGCTCGATTTCACCTGGCAAACCACGGAAGAAGCTGGTCAGCACCCAGACGGTGAAGGGCAGGGTGAAGATGGGGTAGGAGATGATCAGCGCCAGCGGAGAGCCAAAGACGCCCAGGTCCTTGACGATGGCGAACAACCCCGCCAGAACAGAAATCTGCGGGAACATCGTCATGGAGAGCACGGCGTAGAGCATGGCGGTGCGCCCCCGGAACTGGATGCGCCCCAGGGCGTAGGCGGCGAACGAGCCTACACTGAGCGCGAGCAGCACGGTCAGGCCGGAGACGAGGGCCGAATTGCCCAGCGCCCGGATGAAGTTGGCGTTGGACAGCACGCTCTGGTAGTTGATCAGCGTCGGGTCGCTGGGGACGTACGACGCGCTCCCCATGATCTCCTGTTCGCTCTTGAACGAGGAGTTGAGCGCCCAGTAGAAGGGAAACAGGGTGAAGAGTGCGATCGCGACGACCAGCAGCCAGAATCCGATCCGGCCCAGGATGTGGGTAAGCTGTTTCTGGGTCATTCTGTCTCCACCCCCAGTGTCCTGACGTAAACGACCGCGAAGATGAAGATCAGGATGAAGATGATCACGCCGATCGCCGACGCGTACCCCCCATTCTGGGCCTGGACCAGGGTTTCGTAGTTGTAGGTTGCCATCGAGAGCTTCTGCCGACCCAGGAGGACCTGGAAGACATCGAAGGCGCGCAGGGCATCCAGCGTGCGGAAGACCAGGGCAACGGCGATGGTCGGACGGAGCAGCGGCAGGGTGACGCTGAAGAACTGTCTGACCCGGTTCGCGCCGTCCACCGAGGCGGCCTCGTACAGGTCCCCCGGAATGGTCTGAAGGCCGGCCAGGAGCAGCAGGGCCATGAAAGGCACGGTCTTCCAGACATCGACCATGATCAAGGTGTTGAGCTGGAGCGATGGATTGGCCAGCCAGGCCTGCGAAGACTGGATGACATTCAGATCAACCAGGATTTTGTTGATCAGGCCGGACTGGTTGTCGCGCAACATGACTTCCCACAGGCGAGCCGAAATCACGGTAGGGATGGCCCAGGGCACCAGCATCGCGGTTCGCATCAACCCTCGACCGGAGAACTTGGAGTTCACGACCATCGCCACGAAGAGGCCGAGGACAAGCTCCAAAACTACCGAGATCACGGTGAAATAGAGCGTGTTGCCTACGGCTTGCAGGAAGTCCGGGTCCGTTCCAATGATGCTCAGGCCCGTCCCATTGCCGCGATCGATCGTGCCGACCGGCCGGAAACCAAGCTGGAGCAGGTCCCGGGAGGGCAGCTCCCAGCGGGTTGTTCCGGCATTGTCGGTCTGGCAGACCCCGCTTTCGTCGCTGCGACAGTTGACCGATTCGATCCGGAACTGGAGCAGCTTGGCATAATTGTCCAGGCCCACGAAGTTGACCGTTCCCGTCCCGGCGAAGCGCTTGTCGGTCAGGCTGGTGATGAAGGTCTCCTCCAGGGGACGGGCTGCCACGAGGATCAGCAGCGCGACGGTCGGCAGCAGCAGGTTCCAGGCCATGCGCGTGTTGCGGGTGGTCAGCGTCTCGTCACCCTCGAAAATGTACTCCAGTACGCCGGTAAGCCAGCGGCGGGCAAAAAAGACGGGAACGAGGAGGACGAGAAAAGGCAGAATGGCGAGAATTGCTCCGCCGATATCGAATGTCGGATTCGACAGCGTGATGGAGGCGCGTCCCACGCTCACGAAAGTGATGATGCTGTACAAGACGAGGGCCACGATCATCCACAGCAAGGCCAGTTCGGCCCAGCGGGCGGCGGTCACACTGCGCTTGCGCAGGTTGAAGCCCAGCCGGAGGAACAGAACGCCGATCAGGATGATCAGAAGCGGCGTGACGATTCCAAAGCTATCGAGGAAGGCAAGAAAGACCGATGTGTCATTCCGAGTTGCTTCGCGAATCGCCGGGTCACTGTTGATCTGAACAAACAATAAGCCGAACAGGGCCAGCCCCAGGAGCATGAACAGGCCGCTGATCAATTCTACACCGAGATTCTCAATATCCGTGGCCCGCCTCTGGCGCGGTTGATCGCCAGGCGATCCGGTGCCTTCCAAAGGATGTTTCTTTTCTTCCGCCATCATGACCTCCGCAGGGAAGCCCGCGCTGTTGCGTCTCTGACTGGTTTTTTGCAGGAAACAGCAGTGCAGCAGGGAAGCCTGGGGGCAGTGTTTCACTGCCCCCAGGGGACCTACATCATGGGTTGTGCGTGCTACTTACCCAGCAGTTCCGCGAGGTCGAGCTCGAGCAGCTCCAGGGCGACGGCCGCATCTTCTTCGCCGGTCAGGATGCTGTGCACGGCGGTGAAGTACAGGGTCGAAACCTGGTTGTAGTTGGGGCTGGTCACGGTCGACGGACGAGCCACCGCGTTGATGAACACATCATACAGGCTGCCGAAGAACGGGGTCGCCGCCAGAACATCCGGATCCTCGTACAGGGCCTGGATGGTTGGATTGAACGAACCCTCGATGGCGCGGATCTTCTGCTCTTCGTAGCTGGTCAGGTAGACCGCCACGGCTGCGGCCGCATCCGGATTCCGCGAGTACTTGGAGACGGCCATCTGCCAGCCGCCCAGGGTCGCTGCGCGTTGGCCAGCGGCGCCCGCAGGCAGCGGGGAGACGTCGAAGAGGCCCTTGATCGGGCTGTCGTCGGCATTGCCCAGCGAGTAGGCATACGGCCAGTTGCGCATGAACAGAGCGTTGCCAGACTGGAACACGCCGCGGGCATCTTCTTCACCGTAGCCGGTCACGCCTGGAGGGCTGATGGTGCCCACCCAGCTCGCGGCCAGCTCGAAGGCGGCGATGGTGGCCTCGTTGTTGACTTCGATCGTGCCGTCGGGGCTGACGATGCGGGTGTCGCTGGCGGAGTACTGCCACTCCAGCGCGTCGCAGGTCAGACCTTCATAGGCGTTGCCCTGCCACACAAAGCCCCAGAACTCCGTATTGCCTTCGGCGCGCTCGCCATCCTGGACCGTCTGAGCCATCTCGGTCAGTTCTTCCCAGGTCGCGGGCGGGGCATCGTAGCCGTACTTCTCCAGCAGGTCGGTGCGGTAGAAGAGCAGGCCGGCGTCCGTGAACCACGGGATGCCCAGCAGCTTGCCGTCCACCGTGTTGTTCTCGACGATGGCGGGGAAGTGAGCCGCGATTTCCTCTTCCGTCATGTACGGGGTGAGGTCAATCAGGTGCTCGGCCAGGTCGCCGGGCCAGATCACGTCGATCTGGAACACGTCCACGCTGGAGTCCTGGGCCTCGAAGAGCTGGAGGTACAGGCCGAGACGGTCAGTGGCGAGGTCCGGGGTTTCCAGGACTTCGACCGTGATGTTCGGGCAGGCTTCCATGAACCGCGCCGCCGCAGCCTGGGTCAGCTCCAGTTCCTGGCCGACCGCGCCCGCTGCCACGACCACCCTGGCTTCTTGATCGGTGAAGCAGTTGACTTCACCACCCTGGGCGCTCACCGTCAACGGTAGAGCCGCCATCACAAGAACCAACGTCAGAAGAACAGCTACCAGCTTACGCATTTGATTCTCTCTTCTCCAAAAGAAAGGACTGATAGACGGTAGGCGTGATTGCGATCCGAAATCAGGTGTCCGTGGACCTCCTTTCCATAAAGCCGAAGCGTGCTTGAAGAGTCCGTCTATTCGAATAAGGCGGCAGAGCCGCGAATGATCAGACTGGTGTTCAACCGGAGGTGGCGCTCCGGGACGGGTTTGCCCTCGACAAGATCCATCAGCATTTTCCCGGCGTGCAGACCCAGCTCCACACGAGGCAGGCGGACGGTGGTCAGGCCCGGCTCCAGGTACTGCGCCAGCGGAATGTCGTCGAAGCCAACGATGGAAATGTCGCCCGGAATGCGCAACCCATGTTCGCGGATCGTCCGGATGGCCCCCAGAGCCACCACGTCGCTCGCCACGAACGCGGCGGTGGGACGATGGGGCAGCTCCAGGAGCCGATTCATGGCCTGCACGCCGCTGTCGTCACTGAATTCGCCGCTCTGAATCAGACCTTCATCGATCGGGAGACCGGCGGCCTCCAGGGCCTGGATGTATCCGGTCAGGCGATCGCGACTCGATGTATAGGTGAGCGGGCCATTGGTAATCATCCCAATGCGGCGATGCCCCAACTGGATCAGGTGTTCCGTGGCCATTCGGGCGCTGGCGATGTTGTCCACGTCCACGCTGGGCAGGTCGCCCACGTCCGGGGTGCCCTGGATGACCAGGGGAACGCCCTCGGCATCCAGATCGAGCAACTCGCTGTCTTCGACCAGCGGCCCCGAAATCAACAGGCCATCCACGCGCTGGCTGCGGATCAGCTCGGCGTAGGCTCCCTTGGAGGCATTCAACCCCATGGCATAAAAGAGCACGTGGTAACCCGCGTGATTGACGGCTTGACTCACGCCGTTCAGCAGCCCGCCCATGAAGGCATCGACGGACAACTCCTCAGGCGGCTGGCGAATGATGAAGGCGATGGTGTGCGCGCGTCCGGTGGCAAGGGAGGTGGCCGCGAAATCGCGGGCGTAGTGCAATTCCCTGGCGGCGTCGAGGATGCGTTCGCGCGTTTCCGGGGAGATGTTGACGTTCGGCGTATTGTTCAAAACGAATGAAACCGTCGTGCGGGAGACACCAGCGCGCTCTGCGACCTGTTTCATCGTGATGCGTTTGCCGGACATAAACCCTATTTCGGAACGGATTGATTGGAAAATTAACTCGCGTTAGTAAACCGCGTTACTTACACTATATGATGAAAAAACGACGGCGTCAAGCATTTCGCTGTGTAAGACGGTCGAATGCGATTGTGCAGGTTATACTAATTGGGGGCGGTGAGAGGAAGGCAAAAAAAGAGCGCACCGGATGCTGCCCGGTGCGCTCTGGAGAGACGATGCGACAGTCTAGTGTATCGAGCTGAGGAGCTTCACGTACTGGGCACGCTCAAAGGCAAACGGATCGTCGCAATGCTTCTGGCTGACCTTGCCCCGGAAGTCATCCAGCGATTTGTAGCCGCGCTCATCCATCCAGTTCTGGATGTCCAGCAGCATGGTCGACAGGTAGGGGATGCCGTTCTGCAGCAGGGTCGACGCAACCTGGACGACCGTCGCGCCGGCGAGGAGGGCCTTGATCGCATCCCGGCCGGTGTGGACCCCGGTATTGACCGCGAGGTCGAGCCGGGTCCGTCCATAGAGCAGGGCGGCCCAGCGCAGGGGCACCCGCAGCTCCGCCGGGTTGCTGAGCACCATCTCGTTGACGAGGGTTTCGGTGTCGGGGTCGATGTCCGGCTGGAGGAAGCGGTTGAACAGGACAACCGCGCCCGCGCCGTGTTGTTCCAGTTGCTTGATGACGTTGGCAGGGGAGGTGTAGTAGGGACTGAGCTTGACCGCGACAGGCAGCGCGACCTCGGCCTTGATCGACTCGATCACCTCGTAGAGGGCTTTTTCGATGTCACTGCCTGACTTGCCCATGTCGGTCGGAACGGAATAGAGGTTGACTTCCAGACCATTGACGCCGGTGCGGGCGAGCTGCTTGGCGTAGGTGACCCAGGCCCCAGGAGAGACGGCGTTCAGACTGGCGAAGATGGGCATCGATACGGCCTTGCGGGTCTTTTCCACCCACATCAGGTGTTCCTTGCTTCCGCCATGCTCGATTTTCGGGAAGAAGGAAGTGGCTTCCGAGAAACTGTCGCTGCCGGCCGCCAGGAACTCGTCGAGCTGCATGCTGTCAAGCTGAATCTGTTCTTCGAAGAGGGAACGGATCACCAGCGCGCCCGCGCCCGCGCTTTCGGCCATCTGGACGCGGTCGACGTGACTGGAAATGGAGCTTGCGGCCACGACCAGAGGGCTTTTAAGGGGAACACCCAGATAGGTGGTGGACAGATTGGGCATGATTCTCTCCTTCAGACTAGGCTTATATAATCCTATCATACACCCGTTGGCACTATAACTTTAGCCGCCGGGGCCGGGAGGGCATAAGTGATAACTGACACCAAACTCATGCTATTTTTCACTTATGGGCATTTCCCTGAGATGCTAGGCTTGGGGAGAATCGCAAGAGTCCTGTATTTGCTTTGGCATTACTGAGGAAGGGATAGACATGGCCAATCAGCAGGCACGTCGTTTTGTCACGATCGATGCCAACACGGCGGCAGCGCATGTGGCCCATGCAGTCAGTGAAGTCATCGCGATCTACCCAATTACGCCGTCGTCGGTGATGGGCGAGATTGCGGATGAAAAGACAGCTCAGGGTGAGAAGAACATCTGGGGAACGGTCCCCACGGTCATCGAGATGCAGTCGGAAGGCGGCGCCGCTGGTGCGGTGCATGGCGCCCTGACTGCCGGCGCCCTGACGACCACCTTCACCGCCTCGCAGGGGTTGCTTTTGATGATCCCCAACATGTACAAGATCGCGGGCGAGCTGACCCCGGCGGTCTTCCATGTTGCGGCGCGCGCGCTGGCCGCGCAGGCGCTGTCGATCTTTGGCGATCAATCCGATGTCATGGCTGCCCGCTCGACGGGCTTTGCGTTCTTGGCTTCCGGGAACGTCCAGGAAGCGATGGACATGGCGATGGTTGCGCATGCGGCGACCATCAAGGCGCGTGTGCCTTTCGTTCATTTCTTCGATGGCTTCCGTACCTCGCATGAGATTCAGAAGATCGAGGAACTTTCCTTCGACCAGATGAAGGCCATGATGGACGAACAGGCGCTGTTCGCCCACCGGCAGCGCGCCCTGACCCCCGATCGGCCGGTCATGCGCGGCACAGCTCAGGACCCGGACGTCTACTTCCAGGGTCGCGAGACGGTCAATAACTTCTACACCAAGGCCGCCGGCGTTGTCCAGGAATGCATGGATCAGCTCGCCAAGCTGACGGGCCGCCAGTACCATCTGTTCGACTACGTTGGCGCTCCGGATGCCGAGCGCGTGGTGGTCGTCATGGGCTCCGGCGCGGAGGCCATCCACGAAGTCGCGGACTACCTGAACGCCAAGGGCGAAAAGGTGGGTCTGCTCAAGGTTCGCCTGTACCGGCCCTTTGCCGCCGAGCAGTTCGTGGCAGCCCTGCCCAAGACGGTCAAGAAGATCGCCGTGCTGGACCGTACCAAGGAACCCGGCGCGCTGGGCGAGCCGCTGTACCTGGACGTGCGCGGCGCGCTGGACGAAGCGGTCGAGGCTGGCCGTCTGGCCAAATCCCCGATCGTGGTGGGCGGGCGCTATGGTCTTGGCTCGAAGGAATTCGACTCAGGCATGGCCAAGGCGGTCTTTGACAACCTGGCCGCGGACAAGCCCAAGAATCACTTCACCGTCGGTATCATTGACGACGTGAGCGGCACCAGCCTTGACTGGGATCCGGAATTCAGCAGCGAGCCGGCGGGCGTCCACACGGCCGTCTTCTGGGGCCTCGGCGCTGACGGCACGGTAGGGGCCAACAAGAACACCATCAAGATCATCGGCAAAGGCACGGACTACTACGCCCAGGGCTACTTTGCCTACGACTCCAAGAAGTCCGGCTCGCGCACGGTATCCTACCTGCGCTTCAGCAAGAACCCGATCCGTAGCACCTACCTGGTCAAGCAGACCAACTTCCTGGCGTGCCACAACTTCAGCTTCCTCGAGCGTTACGAGATGCTGAGCGGCCTTAAGAAGGGCGGCACGTTCCTGCTGAACAGCCCGTACGGACCGGAGGAAGTTTGGGAACACCTGCCTCTGGAAGTCCAGAAGGCGCTGATTGCCAAGCAGGCCAAGTTCTATGTCATCGACGCGCTGGGCATCGCCCATTCGCTCGGCCTGGGTGGGCGCATCAACACCACCATGCAGGCGGCCTACTTCGCGATCTCCGGCGTCCTGCCCGAAGATCAGTACCAGCACATGATCGATCTGGCCATCGAAGACACCTATGGGCGCAAGGGTGGCAAGATCGTCGAGATGAACCAGCGGGCGGCCTCGATGGCCAAGGAACGCCTGTACGAGGTTAAGGTGCCCGCCGCAGCGACCAGCACCATCCGCATGGCGGACGCCGTGCCGGACGACGCACCGGAATTCGTGCGCAAGGTCACGGCCGAGATCATCGCCAAGCGCGGTGATATGCTGCCGGTATCGCTGATGCCCGAGGACGGCACGTTCCCGACCGGCACGACTCAGTACGAGAAGCGCAACATCGCTTCCGAAATCCCGGTCTGGAACGCGGATGTCTGCATCCAGTGCAACCAGTGCTCGTTTGTGTGCCCGCACGCGGCCATTCGGACCAAGGCGTACGATGCCAAGTACGCGAATGGCGGCTCCCCGGCGACCTTTAAGAGCACGCAGATGAAGGGCCGCGGCTTCGAGGGGATGCGCTACACCGTCCAGGTCGCGCCTGAGGACTGCACCGGCTGCGGGTTGTGCGTCCAGGCCTGCCCGGCGTTCGAGAAGGTCGACGGCGTCAAGACTGACAAGCGCGCCATCAACATGGCTGCTCAGGCTCCGCTCCGCATGGACGAGGCCAAGAACTTCAGCTACTTCCTGTCCATCCCCGATCCTGATCCGAGCCTGTTCAACCGGTTCACGGTCAAGGGATCGCAGATGATCCGGCCGCTGTTCGAGTTCTCCGGCGCGTGCGCGGGCTGCGGCGAGACGCCCTACATCAAGCTGCTGACCCAGCTCTTTGGCGACCGGATGCTCATCGCCAACGCGACGGGCTGCTCCTCGATCTACAGCGGCAACCTGCCGACGACGCCGTACACCAAGCGCGCCGACGGCCTGGGGCCGGCCTGGTCGAACTCCCTGTTCGAGGACAACGCGGAGTTTGGTCTGGGCATGCGTCTCACCGTCAACAAGCTGGCTGAGTACGCCCTCGAACTGCTGGACAAGGTCAGCCTGCCTCAGCCGCTCGTCGAGGCGATCCGCACGGCGGATCAGTCCGCGCAGGAGGGCATCGAAGCCCAGCGCGGGCGCGTGGCCGAGCTGAAGGCTCTGCTCGGGAAGGAATCGTCGGAAGAGGCCAAGCAGCTTCTGTCGATCGCTGACTATCTGGTTGCCAAGTCGGTCTGGATCTTCGGCGGCGACGGCTGGGCCTACGACATCGGCTACGGTGGCCTGGATCACGTTCTGGCTTCCGGGCAGAATGTCAACGTCCTGGTGCTGGACACCGGCGTTTACTCGAATACGGGCGGGCAGTCCTCGAAGGCGACTCCGCGCGCCGCGGTCGCCAAGTTCGCGGCGGCGGGCAAGGCGCAGCGCAAGAAGGACCTGGGCCTGATGGCCATGACCTATGGCAACGTGTACGTCGCGCAGATCGCGATGGGCGCGAACATGACCCAGACCGTCAAGGCCTTCCAGGAAGCCGAAGCGCACCAGGGACCGTCCCTGATCATCGCGTACTCGCACTGCCTGATGCACGGCTTCGATCTGGTCAACGGCCTCGAAGTCCAGGAACAGGCCGTGGACTCCGGTTTCTGGCCGCTGTATCGCTACAACCCAGACGTGGAAGTGGGCAAGAATCCCTTCCGGCTGGACTCCAAGATGGACATCGAAGGTCTTGAGGACTTCATGTACCGGCAGGGGCGGTTCAGCATTCTGCGCAAGGCCGATCCCGATCGCGCTCAGGTGCTGGCCAACCTGATCCATCAGGACGTCATCGATCGCTACGCCCAGTATCAGCGTCTGGCCGAATCCGAATAGCCCCGGCGTCAGGCCGACGGCTCATACAGGCTCTTGCAAGCCGCCTATCAGAGTTCTGGTAGGCGGCTTGTTTTCGTCCAGGTCGGGACCTCGTAGGGAAACCAGTGGGGGGCAGGCTAGCACTTGTTTTTTGTGCATGGTAACATCAGTCCAGTTTCTTTAAGACTTTCAAGGAATAACTTATGCGTGTTCTGATCATCTCGGATATTCACGCCAATCTGACCGCACTCGAAGCCGTGCTGGCGGACGCGAAGGGGCAGTGGGATTTTGTCTGGTGCCTGGGCGATGTGGTGGGGTACGGCCCTGATCCGAACGAGTGCGTCGATCTGTTGCGATCGCTGCCCCACTTGTGTCTGGCGGGAAATCACGACTGGGCGGCCCTGGGCAGGCTGGATATTCGGACGTTCAACAGCGACGCCCGGCGCGCCGTGACCTGGACGACTGAAACCCTGCGGCCCGACAACATCGACTATCTGGCGGCCCTGCCGACCACGTTCGTGCTTGGATCCTACACGCTGGTCCATGGAAGTCCTCGCGAGCCGGTCTGGGAATACGTGCTCGATCCCCTGATTGCCTCGCTGAATTTCTCCCATTTTGAGACTCTCTACTGCCTGGTGGGGCACACCCACACGCCGGTCTTCTTCGAGCTGGTCAAGGATCATGGCGAAACCGAGGCCATCACGCCGGTCTACGATCAGCCGCGCGCCCTGAATGGACGCCGCCAGATCATCAACCCCGGCTCGGTCGGGCAGCCGCGTGACGCCAATCCGATGGCAGCCTATGCCCTGCTGGACGTGGATAAGGCCCGTATGGAACACCGGCGGGCGGAATACGACATCGCCGCCGTGCAGGAGCGCATGCGTCAGGCAGACCTGCCGGAACGGCTGATCCATCGCCTGGAACATGGGTGGTGATGGTGTTTGCTGCGGTGAGACTGCTGAGGGATCGCGGGCCAACGCCCGCGACTCGTTTATGGATTGGCGCGCGCCTCGTAACGCCAGATTAGCGTGTACTGCCCCAATCCTGGCCCGCCGGGGCCGACGGCAAGCAGGTAATCCCCGCTTTCCGGGATGACGGCCTGGCGCAAAGCTGCACTGGTTCCACCCCCGCTGTCGTCATCCGAATAGAGGACCTGGCCGTAAGGGCCGAACAGGCTCAACACCGGATCGAGATTCGATCCAGCGTCGGCGACCGCGGCGGCACTGAGGATGTCCCCTGCCATCAGGCTGAGGGGCCAGGCATCCTGGAACGCGGGGATGTCCAGCACGCCGGTCTGGGGGACATCCGCTGGCGGCGAAGCCTGGAGGCGGCGGCGCAGCGAAGCGTCATAGCCGAAGCTGATTTCGAATGATCCCCGTGCCAACCCAACGATGTCACCCACGAAAACCACATACGCCCCGGTCGCGGGCAGCGCGGTGCTGAACAGCAGGGCCTCCGGCCGGGCTGCGTTGGGATCGCTTTCGGCCACTGCCAGCAGGATGCCGGAGGGCGCGTACAGCTCCACGACCGGCGCGAGCGACCCGGCGGAGTCCAGGCTGCGTGCCCCGATGCTAATGGTCTTGCCGGCTTCGGCGAAAATTGTGAAGCGTGCCACTTCACCCGGCGCGGCGATCCGGCCCTGGACGGGCTGGTAGGGCTGCAACTGGCTTCCAGACGGCACCCTGGGCAGGGCGGTCGGCGTGGGCGGGAGCGGTGTGGCGGTGGAAAGGAGGGCGGCTGCATCTGGCGCTTGAGGCGAGGCCGACAGGGCTGGAGTTGGACTCTGTTCCGTGCGCTCTTCCGGAGTTACAAGCGTCAGGCGGTAGCTCCCGCCTTCCGCGAACACCTGGGTCAGCGTGATGACGTAAGTGCCGGTCGCGGGAAGGATCACGTCGGGGATCGTGGCCCGATGGCGGTAGGTTCCCCCGGTCAGGCTGGCAAGCGGCTGGCCCGTGTAGTCGAGCGTGAGATCCGGGCTGAGACTATCGCTTTCGAACTGGACAGTCAGGCGATCGCCCTGTGTCCCGACGAACGACCAGACGTGCTGCTCACCAGCGGCCTGCATGGTCTGCTCCACGCTGCGATTGTATTCCAGCAGGCCCGTGTGGGCGACGACCGAGGGCGTCGATTGCGGCTGGCACCCGCTCAGGATGAGCAGCGCAAGAAGCCAGGGGATGATCCAGCCCGATCGGAGCAGCCTGAGGGCGATCATGACGCGCGGAGCGCCTGCTCGTAGACGGCGAGGGTCTCTTCGGCCGTTTTGCGCCAGCCAAACTGCGAGGCGCGGGCCAGACCCAGGTTGCGCAACTGGTCGGCAAGCGGGGGCTGAACCAGAAGACCCAGGATCGCGCCGCCCATGCCACGGGCGTCGTTGGGATCGACCAGGAAGGCGGCTTCGCCCGCCACTTCCGGGATGGAGGAAGCAGCGCAGGCGACCACCGGGGTTCCGCAGGCCATGGCTTCCAGGACGGGCAGGCCGAAGCCTTCGTAGCGGCTGGGGAAGACCGATACCTCGGCAAGACGGTACAGGGACGGCTTATCCCGCTCCTGGATTTCGCCCAGCCACAGGACGCGATCGTCCAGATCGAGCTGGCGGACGTAGGCCGGGAGGTCCGGGAAGCGCGGGCTGCCCCACTGGCGAGGCGGGCGTCCGGCCAGGACCAGCGGCACTTCATCGGCCAGGGCCTGGCTGACGTAGGTGTAGGCCAGCAGAAGCGTCTGTACGTTTTTGCGGATGTCGAAGCCGCCCAGATAGAGGACAAAGCGTTCCGGCAAATTGTAGTGGGCGCGCACGGCCGCGTCGCGTTCAGCGCCAAGCCGGGGGTGAAAGCGCTCTTCGGCGGCCAACCCGATCGAGGTGATGCGATCGCGGGAAATCGCCAGCCGGGATTCGATTTCGGCGGCGGAGGCCTGGGAGTCGGTGATGACATGAGCGAGACCGCGCGCGGCAGCCGCGACCAGGCTGGTGTACAGGCGCGCCAGGAAGCCGCCTTGATAGACCGGCATCGAGAGGGCGATCACGTCGTGGATGGTCGCCACGACAGGGCGGGGGGAAGCCAGTGGCGGTCCCCAATAGGGCACGTGGCACAGGTCGGCTCCGGCCCGCGCGGCGGCCCTGGGGAAGGTGGCTTGCTCGAACCAGACCTTACCAGGATCGCCGCCCAGCGGCAGGTGGGTTGGCAATAGCGTGACGCCCGGCGGCACGCCCTGATCGGGCGCGATGTGCGGGGGCAGCACCAGGGTGATCGCCAGCTCCGGCCGGATAGCGCGCATGGCGCGGATCAATTCACGGGTGTATTGGCCGCTGCCCGTGTCAGGTCGATCCCAGAACCAACCGTTGATGGCGACGTGCATGGCGCTCATGGAGTCCTGGCTAAACGGGGTCGCTGTAGCCGTGGGGGTGCGACCTGTGCCACAGCCAGGCGCTGTGCACGATGTCGGGCAGACCGGGGTAGCGCGGCTTCCAGCCCAACTCGCGGCTGATCCGCTCGGATGAGGCGACCAGAATCGGGGCGTCGCCGGGCCGCCGCTCGACTTCCTGTTCGGGGAAGTCAATGGCCGTGATTTCGCGCGCCACGTCCACGACCTCGCGCACGCTGTACCCCTGCCCGTTGCCGATGTTATAGGTCATTGCGGAGCGATCGTCCAGGGCATTTACCGCCAGGACGTGGGCCTGGGCCAGGTCTTCGACGTGGACGTAGTCCCGAATGCAGGTGCCGTCGGGAGTGGGATAGTCGGTTCCATAGAGCTTGATGGCCGGGCGCTGGCCGAGCGGCACCTGGAGAGTCAGCGGGATCAGGTGCGTTTCTGGGCGGTGGGCTTCTCCCCGGATGGCCTGGCCCTGATCGTCCAGCGAAGCGCCGCAGGCATTGAAATAGCGCAGAGCGCAGTATTTCAACCCGGCCTGGCGGTGGTACCAGTGCAGCATCCGCTCAATCATGAGCTTGGTCTCGCCGTAGACATTGGCCGGCCCCAGGGGATCATCTTCCTGGATGGGGCTGTCCTTGCTGGCGTACACGGCCGCCGTGGAGGAGAAGACCATCCGCCGGATGTCGTGGGCCAGCATCGCATCGAGCAACGTCTGGGTGTTGACCACGTTGTTGCGGAAGTACTTGCCGGGGTTAATCATGCTTTCGCCGGCTTCGATGAAGGCCGCGAAGTGAACGACGGCATCGAAGGGCTGGGTCTGGAACAGCACGTCCAGACTGCCCCGATCGCCGATATCCCCCCGAATAAATCGGGCGGCCGGCGGAACCGCGGCGCGATGACCACAGCTCAGGTTGTCATAGACCGTGACCTGGTGGCCGGCTCGTAGAAAAAAGTCCGTCGTGGTCGAGCCAATGTACCCTGCGCCGCCGATGACCAGTATGTTCATGGGTTGGTTCACTCCTTGTAGGCGCGCGGTATTGTACCGCAGAGTCGATCCCGTATCGAGCAGTAGCCAGGAACTGAATCCAAGGTTATAACTACCTAACCTTGTTTCTATGGGGTGAGATTATGATTATAATGAGAAAAGAACCATTGTTGCATTTTTCACTGTCAACGCAATAACAATATTTGCCGTTTCAGCAGACGTTCGTGAAGCACACACCCAAGCGCCAGTATGTCCAGGTGAGATCATGATCAACAGCGGCACGCAGGTAATGGTGATCGATGACGATGCCTCGCTTCGTAACCTGATTGCCACGCTTCTCAAAGGGATCGGGATCGATGCCATCCTGGTCAAGGATGGGCAGACCGCGCTGACTCTGCTTGAAGAGGGCCTGATCCCGTCCCTGATCATCCTGGACCTGATCCTGCCGGGGATTGATGGGTTCTCGGTCCTGGCGCGTATCCGGCAGCTTCGCTCGCTGGATACGGTTCCCGTGGTCATTCTCTCGGCGTTGATTGAGCCGGAGACCATCCGGCATGGGTTGGCGCTCGGGGCGGACGCCTATGTGACCAAGCCCTACGTGACCCACAGTCTGCTTGATCGGGTGCGCGTTCTGATCGCGGCCGGACGCCGGCCGCAGGCGCAGACCCGGCTCTACACCCGGACGGCTCCCCTGACCGATCTGTCCGTGCTGGGTATCCCCCACTCGGATGCGGCTGAAGCCGGGGCGGGCACTCAGCCCCGCTCGACCAAGATGCCTTCCAACAACGACGAGTAGTCCAGCCCGGATGCAGTCAGGACTCGCTGGCCGGTGAGCGGGTCGTACAGGGCCACGATGAGGCGGGCCTGTCCCACGTAACCCACAGCCTCTTCCCGAAAAACGATTGGATGGATGTCAATCACATATTCACCCGGCTGCCAGCCGGTGGTGGGCCGGGAGCCGTAGGCCGGCGCGCCATCATGCTGGGCGAGCAACTTGCCTTGCCCGTCGAGCAACTGGACCGTCACGGCAAGCGAGTTTTCGGTTGCCTGGGAGGGCCGCCAGACCAGACCGATGTCGATCGGGGCCAAACCGGATGTCAGCCTGTCCGGCGCATCGAATCCGTAGAGAGTGCCGACTCCTGGAAACTCGATTTCGGCCAGATGGTTGACGGCGGGCGGAGTGCTCAAGACGGCCAGCGTGTCAATCGCGAACTCGCCCAGGATGACCGGCGGATTGTCTCCGGCCTGGGCGCTCAGGGTAAGGGCGCCGGCTGCGCTGGCGGGCAGGGTGAACGTGCGCCAGTCCAGGACGGCGCCACGTGTGGCCGGGGTATCTGTATTCGCGAGCGTCCAGTCCGAGCCAGCCAGACTCACGGTGATTGGCTGGGGTAAGGTCTCGATCTGCCAGGGCAGGGTCAGTAGGAGGGTCTGCCCCGGCGCGAGCGGCCCGCCGGGCAGCCTGGAGCAGTCAGCCAGCGTGATGCCGGGACTCATCTCGATCGCGCAGCCGGCGGCGAAAGGCGGCCAGTCGCCGGCAACGAGGTGCAGATCGCCCAGGGCCGCGTTCTTGCCGGCGGGCGTCCGGCTGACCGGGTCGAGCACGTCCAGGCCGCTTGGCTGGGCAGCGCTGTACACGCGGAGCTGGATGGGGTAATCGCCCGGCGGTGTGCCCTGGGGCAGCTCGATCAGCACATACGCCTGGGCGGCTTCGCCTTCGGCGAGGCGCGCCGTGTCGATCTGGGCCGCCGTCATCAAAGGGGCGTCGCTGCTGGCGATCTCCATCCCAAGCCGATTGAGGATTTTGAGGCTGGCTCGCAGCGGCATGGTTCCCGCGGCGTTCATCTGTGCCTCAAACGGGATGCAAATCCGCGTATTGGCCGGCAGGGCCGACTCAGGCAGTCCGGTCTGGCGTAATGTGACCATGCCGAAGTCATACGGCACGGCAGCCCGGCGAGGTGGGTGTGCGAGGGTGCCATGAAGGATGATTCCCTCGGAAGCCATGCCATTGACCGTCCACTGAAACAGGCTTCCGGTGGTTCCATTACCGAGGAGGCAGGGCAGCATGCCCCGCGCGTCCGCCCCCTGCATGTACCAGATGTTGCGCTCCACGCGGACGGATTGCCCCTCCGCCAGATGGGTGTTGATCAGGCTCAAGACGTGTTCGGCGTCGGCCCCTTCGGGCAGCTCGACTCGTTCGGCGGCGACTCCCAGACGATCCCAGTAGTACATCAGATCGTAGCGCTCGGCGTACGTCCAGGCCAGGACGAGGTCGCCCGGCTGCAATTCGCCGGCATAGTAGGCCGCCATCTCGCGAGCCTGATCGTGCTGGTAGGCCGGGTTGGCCTGCCCCGGGAGCACGATCCAGGCGGCGGCGACGCCAATCACGGCGAGAGTTTGAACGAGGGTGGATAACCGGTAGTGCTTGCTCAGGTTACTCAGACCACCCGCGATCGCGATCAGGGCCAACGGAGCGAAGAGAACCAGATAGCGGCTGTGGAGGTCGACGCCGATGACGGCCAGCGCGGCCAGGAGGGTGGCGTACCCGGCCGCCAGCAGCCCTAGCACGAGCCGCCCAGCGGTTCGCCGCGCCGCCAGGAGCGCCAGCGCGGCCAGCGGCAGCAGGCCCACCGCAATCCATTGGAGCGCCGCCGGGTTGGCGCGCACCATCTCCCAGGACGCCGCCCACAGCCCTTGCCAGGATTGCCAGATCAGGTCCAGGGTGAGGGTGGGCGGCTTCAGCGTGGCGGCGTTGTCGGTGCTGACGTTGATAAAGCGACTCACCAGTTCCGGCGACCAGGCCAGCACGATCCCGATCTGGGCGATGGCCCACAGTCCGGCACGGCGCCAGTCCGGGCGACGCCGGGCGGCAGACCCGATCCAGGCGGCGGCGAAGACCAGATTGACCGCGCCGAGCACGACGATTCCCGTGTTGTGGGTGTAGAGCGTGCCCAACTCGGCGGCGATCACGGCGATCCAGGCCCAGCGCGGCGGTTTAGGCTTGGTGGCGATCTCGACCAAACCCAGCGCCAGCCACAGGCCCAGCAGACCCATCTGGCTGTACATGCGGATTTCCTGCGAGGCCCACCACAACAGCGGGTTCAGCGCGGCCAGGATCAGCGCCAAAGTGCCTGCCCGACGGCCGAACCAGCGCCGCGCCGCCGCCCCGATCAGGGCTACCAGAAGCATCCCCTCGAACAGGGGTAGCGTCCGCATGGCGACCTCGGAGTCGCCCAGCAGCCGCACCCAGCCGAACAGCAGGCCGAAATAGAGTGGGGGATTGGTGGGATCGTCCACCAGCGCCGCGCCGAGGGTCGGGCGGGTGGCGGCATGCCAGGCGATGCCCTCATCGAACCACAGACTCTGCTGGCCCAGGTTCCAGGCGCGCAGCCCGGTCGCCAGCAGCAGAATCAAAACGGCCCATCCCAACGCGCGGCGCGAGGTCATAGGCGCTGCCCGGCTTTGCGGCCGAGGTAGAGCAGGTGCCCGGCGCAGCCCAGAATCGCCGGATCGCGGCTCAGGCGATAGTTGACTTCGACCCAGGCTTCCCAGAGATCGCCTTCCAGCGTACCGATCCGATCCTCGATCATGCTGACCACACCCTCGCAGGACAGCAGGCTGTCCGTCTGGCAGCCACAGGATTCCATGAGGGGGATGACTTCCGACGGGTGGGCGAAAAAGGCCGAAGTGAAACCGCCGTTGGGGCCGACTTCATAGATGCCGGAAGAAAGGATGCTTTCGTAATCTGCCCGCTTTCGCACGATCAATTCCGGGTCCTGGAGTGCGGCGTCTCGCAATGGGGCGTAGCGGGCGATGAAGGAGGCGGCCAGATGCCCACCGGGCTGGAGCACCCGCAACGCCTCGCGCACCGCCTGCTGCCGTTCGGCGGAGTCCAGGAGGTGATAGAGCGGCCCCATCAGAAGGATTGCGTCGAACCGATCGGCCGGGAAGCGGCTCAGGTCGGTGGCCGTGCCATGCTCGAAGCCAGCCAGGCTGACTCCCGCCAGGCGGGCCTGTTCGGCGGCGAAGATCAGGTTGTTGGCGGACAGGTCGAACAGGGTGACGCGATAGCCCTGCCGGGTGAGGGCGATGGCATAGCGACCCGGTCCGCCACCGATATCCAGAATAGCGGCGGGCGGGGGCGGCAGGAAATCCAGGAGCGCCCGCATCGTCACCGCGAATTCCATGCGATGGCGTTCGAGGCGGTTCCATTCGTAGTCCGGGCTGCGGTCGTAAAACGCTTCTACCTGGCCTGCCATGCGATTTCCTTTCCCACCGGAGAAAAGCGCGCCCGGCAGCGGACAGGATACCCTATCCCCCACCGGGCGGCAATCGGCATTCCAGGACACCGGGCAGCGACGTCAGGGCGTCACGCGCATCATGTCCCTGGGGAAGAGTGTGGCGAGGCGGATATTGTCCAGGCCAAGGAGCTGCATGATGAAGCGCTCCATCCCGATGGCAAAGCCGCCGTGGGGCGGCATGCCATGCTTGAACGCCTCGAAGTACGTCTCGAACGGCGCGAGGTCGTAGCCGCGCGCCCTGGCGGCGGCCAGATAGTCGTCGTAGCGGTGCAGCCGCTGGCCGCCCGTCACCAGCTCTGTGCCGCGGAACAGCAGGTCGAAGCTGTTGGAATACTGGGGGCGGGCCGGATCGGGGTGGGTATAGAACGGGCGCTTGGCCATCGGGTAGCCGGTCACGAACAGGTAGTCGCTGCCGTGCATCTCCAACGCCCACTGGCCGAGCAAGCGCTCGTGCTCCGGCGTCAGGTCAGGCTCGCCCAGGGCATCCGTGACTCCGTAGGAGTCCGTCAGAAGCTGCTGGGCTTCGGTGATATGGAGGTGCGGGATGGGGTCTGCGAGACGCGGCATTTCGACCGCCAGCAGGGCGAGTTCGGCCTGGAAGTGAGTTCCCAGGTGGCTCAGGATGCCACGAACGACTTCGCTCAGGAGGGCCATCACGGTGAAGTGATCGTCGATGAAGCCAAACTCGACGTCCAGGCTGACGTATTCGTTGATGTGGCGGCGCGTGGAGTGCGGCTCGGCGCGGAACACCGGGCCTACTTCGTAGACTCGCTCGAAGACGCCGACCATGATCTGCTTGTAAAACTGGGGACTCTGGGCCAGGTAGACCGGCTGGCCAAAGTAGTCCACGGCGAAGACGTTGGCCCCGCTCTCGGTGGCCGAGGCAACCAGCTTGGGCGTCTGGATTTCGGTGAAGTCGCGCGCGTTCAGGGTTGCCCGGAAGCCCTGCATCACACCCGACGCCAGGCGCAGGATGGCCCGCTGCTGGAGATGGCGGTGGCCGATCACCGCGTGATCCAGAAAGGCCGGTTGGCTGGCCCGGATGCGATTCTTATTGAGGCTGAAGGGGGGAGGCTCCGTGACCGGGGAGATCACCGTCACGGTATTGTCGTACAACTCGTAGCCGCCTGGGGCGGCCGGGGCTTCCACGACGCGGCCCTCGACCTGGAGCACCGTCTCGACCTGAAGCCCCTCGATTGGGGCGAGGTCAGCGAGGCTGGTGACCGCCTGGATCAGGCCGGTGCGATCGCGGACGACGAGGAAGTTCACTTCGCCCATCTTGCGCAGGGCATGCAGCCAGCCCTGCACGCGCACCCGCTCGCCGACGTGTGCGCCAATCTGTGCAGCCAAAATACGGTTCATCTCAGACCTCCTGTCAGGTTCTGTTGATCGTGCTTCCCGCGGGCCGTGGGTGGATGGGGACGAGGCCAGCGGCACGCCGGAAGACAAAAAGCGCCCCCCTCGCCAAGGACGAGGGGGGCGCTCGCGGTGCCACCTTGGATTACCAGCATTCTCACAAACGCTGGCCTCTGGGAGTCGCCTTAACAGGATCGGAGACTCCGGCGGGGTAACGGGCGCAAACCGATCGACGGCTACTGACAGCCAGCAGCGCTGCTGGGATTCGCCGTGATAGCTCAGCGGGTCATTCGGGGGCTGCCACGGGCGACCTTCTCAGCATCTAGCCGCTCTCTGTGCCGCGCCTGGCCCCGTACTTGGCGCTATCATTGCTTCCATATGTGAGCCGGCAATCGGCGTTGTGGGGATAACAAGACGCCAGCCCAGGGAGTGGACCGGCGTACTGAGGCGACGGTCGGAATCGAACCGACGATAAGGGTTTTGCAGACCCTTGCCTTGCCACTTGGCGACGTCGCCGTATACACGCTAGTATAGCCGATGGAAAACCTGTTGACAAGACGGAGCTTAAGCATGTATTCACAACCTGTTCGCAGGCCACGACGTGGTTTCCGGCCGATCTGGCTGGTCGCATTGATCCCGGCTTGCGGGTTATGTCTGGTTCTGGGGGTGCTCCTCGTGGCACTGCTGCCTCGCCTGGCGTTGCAGGCGGTCGGCTTCACTCCCAAGGGAGACATGGAAGCGTTCTGGGTCGAGCAGCTTACCCTCCAGCCCGCCGCGACCGGCTCTCCGGTGCTGCCACTTCCGCCACCGGCCAACCTGAGCGCGGGAGGCGGCAGCGGGGCCGCGAATCCGACCCCGGTCGTGATCGCCGGGTCGGGCGGATCGGCGGCAAACGCGGCTGCCGCGGGATCGGCCTATCAGGGATGGTTCGCTTCCGCCACGTCGCCCGACAGCGTGGTGGTGGCGGTCGAAGGACGTTCCAGCGTGACGCTCGATACCAGCCAGCCCGCGACGGATGACGTCGTGGTCGGACAGGCCACGGACGGCTATGGCCTGGGAGTCGTAACATTCGAGGAAGGCGATCTGGCGGGGATTTGCGCGTCACTGCTGCGCGGCTGTGCCACGGACCAATTCACCGTCCAGCGGGTCGATTTTCGCCCGAAAGGCGCGGTGATTTATGGCCTGGTCAGCGTGGGGGGACTCTCCCAGGAAATCGGCGCGGTGCTGACCCTGACTGCCGATCTGAAAGGATTTCAGGCGGCGGGGGTGGTCCTGAACGGGGCGTTGTATGCGATTCCGGCTCAGGGTGAGATCGCGGCCCTCGTCAACCGGTTGGTGAGCGACGGCAACGCGGCCCTGCGGGATATGACGGTTCAGGCGGCCGGATACGCGCTGACGCTGGTCCGGATCGAGATCACCGATTCGACGCTGACGCTGGTGCTGCGTTAGGCGAGGTAGAGGCCGCCGGTCGCGCCCCGGATGGTGAATTCCAGGGGATCGACCGCGCCGGCGTAGTCCGGCGTGACGTAGCGGCGCTCGCCATCGGGCAGCCAGCGATCGCTTTCCAGGTGGACATCGAACAGGCTGCCGGCCTGGACGGTCACGGCGGCGGGGAGCCTGTCGGAGAGCGTCAGGTGGATGTGCCCCAGACCGGAACGGAGCGTGATCGGCCCGGCGGGTGTGTCCGGGCCAATCACGTGAATGTCGCCGATGCCGGAGCTGATCCGGGCTGAACCGATCACCAGGCCGCGCATATCCACCTGGATTTCACCCAGATAGGCGCTCAGCTCGAGGTGCCAGGGAAGGTCTTTAGCCAGGCTGAAGTCCCAGTCGGCCAGGGACAGCAGCCAGGTTTTGCTGCGCTGCATGCTCAGGATGGCATGGCTGCCTTCCGCCTGAAGCTGGGGGCGGGAGCGGGCCGTATACTGGCCGGCGATCAGCCGCCCCTCGCGCTGCAAGGCCTGGATGCGCAGATCGAGCGCGCCGCTGTTGGCGCGCAGCGTGGCGGATTCGACGCTGCCGCGCGTGATGCCAAAATTCTGACTGGCCTTGCTGAGGCTCAGATCGCCGCTCAGCGCGATTTGCAGGCCTAACGCCACCAGCAGCACCGGCCAGAACTGGAGCACGTCGAAATCGAGCAGGAGGTAGTTCTGAAGCAGCAGGAGGACGCCCCCGCCGATCAGCACCAGCGGCCAGATCCAGAGCGCCATGCCGTATTGAGTCCCCTGCCGGTTCATGGGTCTACTCCTCCAGGAAGTCGCGCAGCATCAGAGCCGACGAGTGGCGCAGCCGGTTGAGCGCCTGGGCCTCAAGCTGGCGAACGCGCTCGCGAGTCACGCCGATTTCCTTGCCCACTTCTTCCAGCGTATGGATGCGGCCATCGTGCAGCCCATACCGCAACCGCAGGATGTAGGCTTCGCGATCCGGCAGCCGGTTGAGCAGCTCGGTCACATGCTCGCGCAGAAGCTGATCGGCGACCATCTGCGGCGGGGAAGGCACGCGATCGTCTTCGATGAAGTCCCCGATCTCGGCATCCTGCTCCTCGTTGGTCGGCTCGTCCAGACTGACCGGCCGGCGCGAAATCTCAATCAGCTCGGCCACCTTGTCCGGCTCGATCTCCAGCCGTTCGGCCAACTCGTCGAGCGTGGGATCGCGCCCCAAATCCTGCGCCATGAGCGACGCGACGCGCATCAGCTTGTTGATCTGGTCGCCCATGTGGACGGGCACCCGAATGGTCCGGCCCTGATCGGCGACCGCGCGGCTGACCGCCTGGCGAATCCACCAGGTGGCGTAGGTGCTGAACTTGTGGCCGCGCTGGTATTCGAACTTGCGGACGGCCCGGATCAGCCCGATGTTGCCTTCCTGGATCAGGTCGAGAAAGGGTACGCCCCGGCCCACGTACTTCTTGGCGATGCTCACCACCAGACGCGCATTGGCCCGGATCAGATGGGCCTGGGCTTCTTCGCCGTCGATGATGATGATCTGAAGCTCATCCGTGCTTTCGTCGGAAAGCTCATCCCCATACTTCTCAAGCTGCCTGCGAGCCAGCACGCTGGCTTCGATCCGTTTGGCGAGGCTGACTTCCTGATCGGCCGTCAGCAGCGGAACTCGGCCGGCTTCCTTCAGGTAGAGGCCGACCACATCGTCGGTCTCCATTGCCTGCTGGTAGCCCGCGTCCTCGCGCAGATCGATGTCCTCAATGGTAATGAAATCGTCGCCGGACGCAACTTCGTCGCCTGCCTCCATGCGCTCCATGTCGGGGGCTTCGGCGACGATCGAGATGCCAGCGTCGGAAAGGCGCTCCAGCAGATCGTCCAGTTGGGCGACGTCGTCGCGCTCGGACTCAGGGAGAGCCTGGAATACATCGTCGAAAGTGAGGAATCCCTGTTCCTCTCCTTTGGCGAGCAGCACACTCAAAGCGGGTTGATACGTGACTTCCTGGACGGTCATGTCAAGATCGGTGCTCATACTGAACGATAACGACAGCAAAAAGCCTTGCCGTTACACAGGACAAGGCTCAACCCCGTCAACGACGGTATGACCTCAGTGTGTGAACCAGCGCACAGGTGCTATGGAAACGCGCTCAATTGTATCAAGAACTCACAAGAACCGGGCCATCCCTGGAATAGGGAGTCGTGATTATAACCCGTAGGACAAATTTCCCAAATCTATCTTGGCATTGTGCCGATTCCGGTCAACCGGGGACGGCTCAGTTCGCAAGCATAAGTGTAATTTTGCTCTAACTCATTATAATGGGGTTTGGGGATGGTCGGGTCCTGGCCCAGGGATCGATCGTGATACCCGGAGTCACGCCGGCGCATAGCCAGTCTCGTCCCTACAAACCAGCGTGCTATCAGAACGCGTTTTGCCATTGCGCGCAAGCCAAAGGTGATTTCCAGCAGTGCCGGGGTGTGACGGGGCGCCACAGTGGTCCCAAGGATGATCCAGGATGAACAGGGTGAACTTCACTGGCGAGCAGATTGGACCTTATATTGTCCGGGAGAGAATCGGCCAGGGCGGCATGGCGGACGTCTATCGCGCCTTTCAGCCGTCGGTCAAGCGTGAAGTCGCACTGAAGGTTATCCCGCTGTTTGCCACGGGCCAGCAACAGGAGGTGCAGCTTCGCTTCAAGCAAGAAGCGGAGATGATCGCCTCTCTGGAACACCCGCATATCCTGCCCGTATTCGATTATGGGATTACCGATGAAGTTCTGTATCTGGCGATGCGGCTGCTGCGGGGCGGAACCCTGCGCGAACTGCTGCTGCGGGGCCTGATGCCCATCGATCAGGCGGCCGATTTGTTCGGCCAGGTTGCGCTGGCGCTGGGGCATGCCCACCGCCGCGGCGTGATTCACCGCGATCTCAAGCCCAGCAATGTCATGATCGATACCGAGCAGAATGCCTATCTGGCCGATTTCGGATTGGCCAAGGTACTCGGCGGATCTTCCCAACTCACCACCACGGGGTCGATCATCGGCACGCCGGCCTACATGTCGCCTGAGCAGCTTCGGGGCGATCCGATCAATCACCGTTCGGACATCTACAGCCTGGGCGTGATCCTGTATCACATGCTGGCGGGGCGTCCGCCTTTCGAGGCGCTGACGACCTTCTCCCTGATCTACCAGCACGTCGAAAAAACACCACCGCCGCCGCGCGAATTCAACCCGCAGATTCCGCCCGATGTCGAACTGGTCATCCTAAGGGCTTTGCAGAAGAACCCGGACGAACGGTTCGAGAGCAGCGAGCACATGACCGAGGCGCTCAATATCGCTCTCGGACGCAAGACCAGGCTGGACCCAAGCCTGCTCCAACCAACGCCGGATACGGTCGTGCTGCAAACATCCTCCCTGCCATACCGGGGGGCGATCGATTCTGGCTCCGGCTCGATTCCGCCGTCGTCTTCCGGCATGACTGCGCCGTCGGGTGGATTGAGTGGGGCAACTTCACAGACGGTGTCTAACGTGGCAGCCCGGTCGAAAGGGCGTTTGCAGGCCAGAGGGCTGCTCGCTGCCCTGGCGCTGGTCGTGTTGGGTGGCCTGGCGGCGCTGATTCTCATCCTGACACAGAGTAATCCACCGCTCAAGCCGGCCGAGGTCCTGATGGGTGAAACGGGTACCCCTGAGGACGTGATCCCGACGGAACGGGAGATCGGGCTTGCCCGGCAATACCTGGGCAGCAGCGGTTTTATTGCATTTATTGTGTGCAATGAAGGCAGCGAGTTTTTCGCCGGTCAGGCGCGGCGGATGGCGGACATTGCCGCGCAGTGGAACCTGGATTTTCAGCGGTATGACAGCCGGACGGATGCCAACCAGCAGATCATCCAGATCGAGCGCGCCCGCGCGGATGGCGCCCGCCTGCTGGTGGTCTGCATCGTCGATGCCGAGATTGTCAGCGATACCCTCAGCGCGGCGGCCAAGGCCGGGATTCCCCTGATCCTTCAGAACATCAGCGATCCACCGTCCTACAAAGGCGTCTTGATCACCCATGACAACTATCAACTGGGACAGGCTCCAGGTCGCTACGCGGGCCAGTACGTCGCGGAGCACATGGGTGGCGAGGCGAACGTCGTCATTCTGGATTATCCGGATTTGCCCGCGATCGTGGCGCGAGCCAACGGCTTGCAGGATGGCTTGCTCGAATTCGCGCCCGACGCGCACATCGTCGGACGCTATCTCGGCGGAACTTCCGAGTTCGCTGAGGAGTCGATCCGCGCTTTGATCGAGCAGGACATTCATTTTGACGTGATCCTCAGCATCAACGATGCTGGCGCGTACGGCGCGATCAATGCGCTATCCGCGGCGGGATTCAGCCCCGATTCCGTGGTCATCACTGGCGTGGATGCCGAAGTTCTTGCCCGGCGATATATTGCTGATGGCTATTTCATGCGGGCATCCGTCGGTGTGGGACAGGACGAGATTCCCCAGGTGGCGCTCAATCTCGCGGTCAAACTGATGGCTGGGGCGACCCTGCCGCAGGTTATCTATACCGAGCCGGGCGATCTGATCACCGCGGAAAACGCGAATTCGGCCGGATCGTGATCGCCTGGCATTGCCTGGGGTTGACGGGAAACCCGCCACCTGGGAACAGGTTTTTTACCGGTTTGTTCTGCTGGTAGGATGAGCGTGGAACAACATCTCACTTTCGCGATCCGGCCCGCAACCGCGGACGATTTACCCGCCTGCCTGGGACTGGATCATACGTCCGTCAGTGAATACGTGTGGCAGGTTGAAGCCGATCAAGTCCCGGATGGGATGACCTATAATTTCCGAACCGTCCGCCTGCCTCGACCCATGTCGATTCTGTATCCGCACGAGCCTGAAGTCACATTGCAGGCCTGGCAGCTCCGGGATTACTTCATCATCGCGGAAGGCGAGCATGGGATTTACGGCTACCTCAGCATGCATGCCGATCGGGTCTACAGCATTGGATGGATCAGGGCGCTGGTTGTCGACCGGCCTCGCCGGCGGCTGCGCGTAGGGAGCGCCCTGCTGCTTCACTCCCAGCGCTGGGCCAGGATGAATGGTCTACGCCGGATCACAGTGGAAACGCAGACCAAGAACTATCCGGCGATTTCATTTCTTCAACGCCACGGCCTGACCCTGTGCGGCTTTAACGATCGTTACTTTCTCAACCAGGATATCGCGCTCTTTTTCACTCAGAGCGTGCGGTAGTCTATGCTCGATTCATGAACCCTGAACTCGAACTGTCATTTCTAGAGACGATCAATGAGACCCTGACCGCGATCATCGTGATCGTGTCGGTCTCGATCCTGTTGTACAACCTGACTCGCAACCTGAGGGCGCGGGTAGCGCGCACGTCCAGCGTGCTGCTGGCCTGCGTGACGGGCGTCTACATGGTGGACGTGCTGACCTCGCTTGATCCCACACTGGCCTCGCTCCGGGCGTGGCTGCGCGTGCAATGGGTGGGCATTGCCTTCGCACCGGCAGCCATGTTCCACCTTTCCGACGCGCTGCTGGCGACCACGGGGCTTGTCTCACGCGGGCGGCGGCGGCGTACGACTCGCGTGTTGTACGGTCTGAGTCTGGTCTTTCTCCTGCTGGCCCTGTTCACCGACACGGTGGTGTATGGCCTGGTGATGTCTCCGGCTCCACACCTGCTGCCGGGGCCTCTCTTCCTGGTCTACGCAGCCTATTTCCTGGTCGCGGTGATTGTCTCGATCTACAACGTGATGCGGGCCAGGAAACGCTGCCGCACAACCTATACCCACCGCCGGATGGGCTATCTGCTGTACTCGTTCACACTGCCCGCCTTCGGGATTTTTCCGTATTCACTGTTGTTCGGGGGGACTCAAAGCTCACCGCTGCTGTTCTGGTCGCTGGTCATCCTGAGCAATCTCGGCATCGCCCTGATGCTGATCTTCATCTCGTATCCGCTCTCCTTTTTCGGCTCCAGCATCCCGGACCGGGTGGTGAAGTCCGAGTTGCTGAGCTTTTTCCTGCGCGGACCGGCTACGGGCATCTGGGTCCTGCTGGTGGTCCTGTTCCTCCCCCGCGCGGGGCGCGTCATGGGGCTCCAGAGCGAGGATTTCATGCCGTTCGCGGCGGTGGCCGTGGTCATGTTCTGGCAATGGGCAGTGTCGGTGCTGCTGCCTCCGCTCGAACGCATTCTCGTCTTTCAGGCCGATCAGGAGCAGGTCAAGACCATCCAGTCGATCGGCCAGCGTCTGCTCACTTCCAGCGATCTCGATCAACTGTTCGAGGCTATTCTGGCCGCCAACTGCGATCTGCTTCAGGTCCCCGTGGCGTTCATTGCCACTTCCGAGGGAGAGCAGGTCGTGATCAAGCAAATCGTGGGTAGTTGGACTCCCGGCGAAGACTGGGATGGCAGCGATCTCAAGCGCCTTTTCGCGGATGGTCGCGCCAATCCCGACGAGATCGCGATCTGGGATGAGTTCTGGGTAGTGCCCTTGTACAGTGTGCGGATGGTCAATGGCGCCGCGAACGGCAATGGGCACAACCGTTTGCTGGGGGTGCTGGGCGTGCAGGCCCGCGCGGAGAGTCCGAATCTATCTTCGGACGAGCAGCATGTGTTCGAGATGCTGGTGCACCGCGCGGCTCAGGCGCTGGACGACCGGCTGCTGCAAATGGACGTATTTGCTTCCCTGGAGGGGCTGCTCCCCGAAATGGAGGCGATCCAGCAACTGCGGGACATGACGCGCTATGGCGACTTTCCCGTCTTCGCGGCCTTGCAGAGTAGCGGTGAAGACCACGCCGATGTCGGCTTTGCCAACGCGGTCTTCGATGCCCTGCGGGACTATTGGGGCGGCCCCCGGCTGACTCAGAGTCCGCTGCTCAACCTGACTGTGGTTCGCGCCGCGATGCCGGAGAACGATGGGAATCCGACCAAGGCCCTGCGCGCCGTGCTCCAGGAAGCCGTGAGCCGGCTGCGCCCGGTGGGGGAACGCAGCATGACCCGGTCGGAATGGACCCTGTTCAACATTGTCGATCTGCGCTTCGTGCAGGGCTACAAGGTGCGCGACGTCGCGACGCGGCTGGTCATGAGCGAAGCGGATCTGTATCGCAAACAGCGAGTTGCGGTTGAGCAGGTTGCGCGCGTTCTGGCCGACATGGAACGGAGCGCCAAGGAAAGCCAGACCCTGTGAGGTCTGGCCGGGGCGTATCCCGAATGGGGGCAGGGTCGAGGAACAGGGCACGGATGAACGCGGACTCAATGGGGCAATTGGGGACAAGCCATGATGCATCCACGCTATCCGGTGGCGTGGCCGCAGGCGGCTTTTCCCGTGAAACGCCTTCCGTTGTTGGGCATGTTTGACAAGGGATTTCGTGCTTCATATAATGACGCGCGCAGATGGACGATCATGACTCATTGGATGGAACCTGAGTTTCTGGAAATTGTGAGGAGGAAAGGGATTTGATGTCGAACAGACTCCGTCGGGGGGATCGTACTGTTTCGTCACCGCCAGCCGTAGACGAGGCGTACTGGGCAGCGTTACTCAAGGAAGGCGATATGGGGGCCGAGGAAGAGACCCCCAGCGAAGAGTGGGGGGGCCTCGAAGCGGCCAGAACCTACAGCCAGCCAGCGGATGGGCAAGAGGATCATGCCTTTCCTCACCCCTCCGATTGGGAGGAAATGCGCCGGATCATGAACTCGGACACGTCGGTTGATCTGCCAGTGATTGGCAGCAACCGGGGCGGGTTACTGGTCCAATGGCAGAGCTTACGGGGTTTTGTCCCCGCCAGCCAGTTGATCGACTTTCCGCCGGTCACGGAAGAGCATCACCGGCGCCAGGAATTGAGCAACTATGTCGGGCAGCATCTTTCTCTGCGGGTGATCGAGCTGGATGAGATGCAGAACCGGCTGATTCTCTCGGAGCGGGCCGCGCAGGTGAATCCGGGGACGCGCTCTGCCATCCTCGACCGCCTGAGCCGGGGGGATACGTGTGAAGGCTGCGTGACCAACATCTGCGAGTTCGGCGTGTTCATCGATCTCGGTGGAGTCGAAGGCCTGATTCATATTTCCGAGTTGAGCTGGGGCCGGGTAGGGCATCCCGGCGACGTACTCAAGCGGGGCGAATGGGTCAAGGTCTACGTGATGGAGGTCAGTAAGGACCTTGGCCGGGTGGCCCTGAGCCTGAAACGTTTGCAGCCCGATCCCTGGGAGACGGTCCAGACTCGCTATCACGTGGGACAGATTGTTTCCGGAGTGATCACCAATGTGGTCGATTTCGGCGCGTTTGCTTGCATCGAGGAAGGGCTGGAAGGGCTGATCCACATCTCGGAACTGGCGGAAGGACATTTCCTGCACCCGCGCAATGTGGTGCGAGAAGGCGAGACGGTGCGGGCGCGGATTCTCAACATCGACGGCCCTTCGCGCCGCCTGGGACTCAGCCTGCGCGAGAAAGAGGACTGAGTCTGGTTCTGGAAAGCGATTTGATCACAGGGAGCTGGGACGGCCTGATGAACGACCGAATTCAGCTCCTTTTGTGTGCCCGGTAGACGGAACAAATGTGCTATGATTGGTCTGTTGGCGCACTGTCTGGTCTGGCCCTGGTAGTGTTACAATGTGGGCGCAGTTCTGGGATTGGATACAAGGTAAACCGGGTTCAATGGCGGGTCAAAAACAACCACCGTTCTGGCAATCCACACTGGATAAGCTCAAAAGCAGGCTCAAGCGATCCCCTGGCGCGAAGCCGCCGGCTTCGAACCGAGGCGGACGGCGACGCGCGGGCGTGACTCCGGCTCAACGGGTTCAAGATTTCGTTGAACGGGCGCGAGATATCCTTGCCAATCTGCCGGAAGGGAGCGACGAGATCGCGGCCCTCCTGCTGTTGGTATTTGGCGTGGTTTCCCTGCTGGCGCTGCTCAATTTCTCGCCGGAGGAGGCCGTTACCAGCAGTTGGGCGCAGGCTATTCGCCAGCTTTTCGGGTTGGGCAGCTTTGTGGTTGCGTTCGGCATCCTGGGGTTGGCCGTGATGATTCTGCTGCCCAAGCTGAACCTGGAACTCCAGTGGCATTTTCCGTGGTCGAGGCTGCTGGCAATCGAGATAGCCTTTATTTCGCTGCTGGCGCTGTTTCACTTGCTGGCCAACGATCCTGAGCCGCGCGCCCTGGCGCGCGCCGGGGGTGGCGGAGGATACGTCGGCTGGGCGCTGAGCCAACTGGTGGCCGTGGTCTTCGACCCGATCTCCTCGACGATCCTGTACGGTCTGATCTTCCTCATCGCGCTTGGCCGGGCGGCTGGCATCCGGCGAAGCCATCTCAGCCTGGTTTTGAACTGGCTGCGCGAGTCTGTCCAAAAACTGGCCGACCGGCTTGAGAAGGAGACGGAAGAGCTGGCCGATCGGGCGGAAGCGTCCGCTTCCTCGGAACCCGCGCCCGTGGCAGCACCGGCGCGCCTGGCGCGGCCTTCGGTGGTGCCACGCCAGGCGCCCTTGCCACACGTGCGCCCGGCGGTCAGCCCACCGGCCAGCGACGATGCCGACGAGGATGGCTTTGCCGAGGAGGATTCCGAGGACGACTCGTGGCTGGATCGGGAGCATTTACCGCATTACGTCCAGCCCGATCAGGAACGACTGGAACGCGGGCTTAGCTCGCCCGGTATTCCCGGTGAGCGGCCATCCGTCGTCCAGCGCGACGAGGAGGATGGCTCGGCCATGCCGGCGCTGGCCCGGCCCAAGAAGGCTTCGACCGCCTACAAGACCGTGCGCGGGGCGGATGGGCAGATCATCCGGCAGTTCAGCGTGGATGATCTTCAGGAGCAGCGCAAGGTGGGCAAGCGGCAGGATGAACTGCCCCCCTTTGATCTGCTCGAAGACAACGACCTCAATCGCCCAACCGACGAGGAGATCAACAAGAACGCGCGGATCATCGAAGAAACCCTGCGCGAATTCGACATCCACGTGGAAGTTGTCGACATCAAGATCGGGCCGGCCGTGACCCAATACGCGGTTCAGCCTTTCAAGGAGATGATCAATGAGGAGGGCGAACGGTTCCTGTACCGGGTGCGGGTAGGGCGGATCGCCGCGCTGGAGCGCGACCTGGCCCTGGCGCTCTCCGCCAAACGGCTGCGCATCCAGGCCCCCGTGCCGGGCCATACCTATGTCGGCGTGGAAGTGCCGAACCGCGAGCCGAGCATTGTTTCCCTGCGGGGCGTGATGGAGAGCGCGACCTTCTATCGCCAACGGTCACCGCTGGCCTTGCCGCTGGGGCGCGACGTGTCCGGGGCCTCTTTCGTGGCCGATCTGGCGACGATGCCTCACCTGCTGATCGCCGGGACGACCGGCTCCGGCAAATCGGTCGCGCTCACGGCGATGACGGCGGCGCTGGTCATGAACAACCCGCCGGATCGCCTTAAGCTGGTCCTGCTGGATCCCAAGATGGTGGAACTGACCCGCTTCCAGGGATTGCCGCATCTGCTGGGACCGGTCGAGGTCGAGCAGGAACGCATCATCGGCGTCTTGCGCTGGGCGGCGCGGGAGATGGATCGGCGCTACAAGCTGCTGGAAGTCGCCGCCGCGCGCAACATCGAGACCTACAACCGGGCGCTGGGTCGCCGTCGCAAGGACGAGCATCTGCCCTACGTTGTCATCATCTTCGACGAGATCGGCGACCTGATGCTCTCGCGGCCCGAGGAGACCGAAAAGCTGCTGGCCCGCCTGGCCCAGATGGCCCGCGCGGTGGGTATTCACCTGATGGTCGCCACCCAGCGGCCGTCGGTGGATGTGATCACCGGGTTGATCAAGGCGAATTTCCCCGCCCGAATTTCATTCGCGGTGGCGTCAGGCGTTGATTCACGCGTCATTCTGGACTCGGTCGGCGCGGAGACTCTGATGGGGCGCGGTGACATGCTGTATCAGGCGGCAGATGCCGCCGGCCCGCAGCGCTTGCAGGGCTGTTTCGTTTCAGATGGCGAATTGCAGCGGATTCTGGAGTATTGGGCCGATTGGACCGGGCAGCAGGTCGCCGAAGGGCTTCTCGACGCCCACCGGGTCTCTCCCTGGGAACGCGGCATGACCCGGCGCGAAATCTTGTCCGAGACCGATCCCATGTTGGAGGAGGCGATTCAGATCGTGCTGGAAGCCGGAGAAGCCTCCGCCTCGCTGCTTCAACGCCGCATGGGTGTGGGATATCCGCGCGCGGCCCGGCTGATGGACCTCATGCAGGAACTGGGGATTGTGGGCCAGGCGACATCTGGCGGCCGGACGCGCGAAGTTCTGTATCGACCGGGCGACGATCCCTTCAAGAACATCGTCGATAAGCGGGTACGGGGCGAATAACGCATCCGGTCTGACTCTGACCCTCTTCTCCCTAAAGCGGAGTGAAATCGTGGACGAGAAAAAGAGAACAACCGCATTCAGCCTGTTGGGAATGGTGCGCGCCATCGGCCTGCGCACGTCGCTCGATTCGGCGGTGTATGACGTGGTGCGGCGCAGGCAGGCCGCCCGCTTCGCCGCGCCGGAGACGCAGCCGGGACCGTGGCAGTCTCCCAGCGAACTGAATGCTTTCAAGGCCGATCAGACGGGCGCAGAGTTCCATTCGGACAGCGGCAGCCTGCGCGTCGACGTGGTGGGCGAGCAGTGTTTCCGCGTACGCTTCGCGCCGGACGGACAGTTCGCGCCGCTGTTTTCGTATGCCGTGGTCGAACGGCGCGATACCCAGCCTGTACCGTTCTCGATCGTCGAGACCGACACGGCGATTGAGGTGCGAGCCGAGCACCTGGCGGCCGAGATCGGCCGTGACGACCTGAGCGTGCGGATCACGACGCCTGAAGGGCGGGTTGTGTGCGAGGACGCGGGCGGTATTGCCTGGCGCGGGAAGGCCGTCCGGCACAGCGTCCTGCTGGCAAAGGCTGAGGCCGGGCACGGTCTGGGGGAACGGGCATTTGGCCTGAACCTGCGCGGGCGGACGTATGGACTCTGGAACACCGATCCTGCCGGTTACGCGCCGGGGGTGGACCCGATCAACCTGTGCATCCCGTTCTACGTGGGCCAGGATGGGCAGGGCGCGCGCGGTATCTTCTGGGACAACCCGTCGCGCGGCACGATTGCCGTTGGTGCGGCGGGCGCCGAGGATGAGCTGGTGTTCAGCGCCGAGTCGGGCGAATTGTGCTACTACGTGTTCCCCGGCCCGACCCTGAATGACGTGGTGGAACAATACACGGCGCTGACCGGCCGGATGCCCATGCCGCCGCTGTGGACGCTGGGCTATCAGCAGTGCCGCTGGAGTTACATGAGCGCCGACGAGGTCCGGGGGATCGCGGCGGAATTCCGGCGGCGGCAGATTCCGTGCGACGCGCTGTATCTGGATATTGACTACATGGATGGCTTCCGGTGCTTCACCTGGAATCCGCGCACGTTCCCCGAACCGGAGCGGCTGACGGCCGATCTGGCGGCCCAGGGCTTCCGCACGGTCGTCATGATCGATCCGGGGATCAAGCAGGATCACGCTTACGCAGTGTGCAAGAGCGGGTTGCAGGAGGACGTCTTCCTGAAGTACCCGGATGGCTCGCTCTTCGTCGCGCCGGTCTGGCCCGGCAACTGCTACTTCCCGGATTTCACGAGCGCGCGCGTGCGCGCTTGGTGGGGGGAGTGGTATCGGGGCATGCTGGACAAGGGCGTGGCGGGTTTCTGGAATGACATGGGCGAGCCGGCGATCTTCTGCATGGCCGGGGCGGACAAGAACGTGCCTGACTTCGTGCCCCACGATTGGGATGGGCGGGGCGCGACACACCTCGAAGCGCACAACGTGTATGGCATGCAGATGGGGCGCGCGACGCGCGAAGGGCTGGAAGCCTTGCAGCCGGATCGGCGGCATCTGGTCATTGTCCGCGCGGGATACGCGGGCGTGCAGCGTTATGCTTCCTCCTGGACGGCGGACAACCTCTCGACCTGGGATCACCTGCGCGTGACGATCGGGATGTGCCTGAATCTGGGCCTCTCCGGGCTGGCGTTCACCGGGCCGGACATCGGCGGTTTTGGCGGGAATGCCGACGGCGAGCTGTTCGCCCGCTGGATTCAGCTTGCCACGCTGCTGCCGTTCTTTCGGGGCCATACCGCCAAGGGGACGATCCCGCACGAGCCATGGGCCTTCGGCCAGCCCTACGAGGATATCAACCGGCGCTACATTGGACTGCGTTACCGCTTCCTGCCCTACCTGTACACGGCCATGGCTGAATGCGCGACCTACGGCTGGCCGATCATTCGCCCGACGAAGATTCTCGACGCCGCAGTGGGCGACTGTGACGACGCCTACCTGCTGCGGGATGGCGTGCTGGTCGCGCCCGTGGTCCAGCAGGGCGCCGATCGCCGCCAGGTCCGGCTTCCGGCCGGCGGCTGGTATGACTACTGGACGGGCCAGCCGGTGAAGGGCGGAGAAACGATCGAGGTCATGGCTCCGCTTGAGCATCTGCCTCTGTACGTCCGGGCGGGCACGGTCCTGCCTCACTGGCCGGCCATGCAACACACGGGCGAGAGGCCGGTGGACGAGCTTGAACTACGTGTCTATCATGGCGAGGGCGAATCCACCCTGTACGAGGATGCGGGTGAAGGCAAGGCGTACCAGGCTGGAGCCTATCGCTGGTCGCGTTTCTTCTGCCAGCCGTCCGCCGCCGGGCTGTCCGTGCGGTGGGAGATTGCCGGCGATTTCCAGCCTGAGTACAGGCGTGCGCGGGTGCTGGTCTATGGTCTGGCGGCACGACCAGCCAGCGTGCTGGTCGATGACCGGCGGATCGAGGATTGGGACTGGCAGGATGGCGTCTTGACCGTTTCTTGCGCGCCGTTCGCTTCGCTGGTTGTGAACGGATAGCTTCCTGAATTGGATGGCCAAAGTCGATGATATGGCGCGGCAGACTGCGGCAACGCCCGGTCTGCCACGCTATAATCCTGGTGAGACTCGCGTACTGGAAGGTGTCTGTTGCAGCGGATAGAGACGGCGGGGCCGGTTTACTACCAATTCGATCAATGGGCCGGGGCTGACGCGGTGATTCACGGGGTGTTCACCCGGATCGGGGGAGTCAGCCGCGCGCCCTGGCGTTCTTTGAACGTGGGAAGCACGGTCGGCGACGACCCACAGGCGGTCGAGCGCAACAGGGCCTTGATGTACGAGGCGCTTGGGTTGAACTCCGGGCAGGTCCATACCGTGTGGCAGGTGCACGGGGTGCGGACGATCGTGGCGACCGAGCCGCTGGCGGCCGGCGCCGTGCTGGAGCAGGCGGACGGTCTCGTGACCGACCGGCCTGGGCTGGCGCTGGTGATGCGCTTCGCGGACTGCGTGCCGGTGCTCCTGTACGATCCCACGCGGCAGGTTGTGGGAATCGCGCATGCCGGGTGGCGGGGCACCGTGGCCGGAGTCGCGACCAGCGTGGTCCAGACCATGCGCGAGCAGTTTGGATGCAGGCCGGAGGACATCCAGGCCGGGATTGGCCCCAGCATCGGGCCGGACGAGTATCAGGTCGGCGAGGAAGTGGCGGCGGCCGTACGGGAGAATTTGCCCGATCCCGAGTCGCTGCTGGCGCGCAGCAACGGCGCGTTCCAGTTCGATTTGTGGGAGGCCAACCGTCGGATTCTCGAAGCCTCCGGCGTGACCCAGATCGAGCTGGCGGGGATTTCCACGGCCCGGCGGACCGACGAGTTCTACTCCCACCGGGCCGAGCATGGCCGGACCGGCAGGTTCGGCGCGGTGATTTGCCTCAACGCGGGGGCATAGTACGTTTTTGGTCGGGAGTTGCGTGGCATATCATGATTGATGGAGTGGACTCATCCACGATCCAGGCACGGGTGGGCGAGGTGCGCCGGCAGATAGCGGACGCCTGCGCGCGCGCAGGCCGATCTGCTGACACGGTGACTCTGGTCGCGGTCAGCAAGACCAATCCGGCCGAGGCGGTCATCCAGGGAATCGCCGCCGGTCTGACCGATTTTGGCGAGAACCGGCCCGAAGAGGCGGTCGAAAAGATTGCCCAGGTGAGCGCCGGACTCGGCGCGACCCAGGGCGGGGGTGGTCTGCCGCGCTGGCACATGATCGGGCACGTCCAGAGCCGCAAGGCGCGTCTGCTGGTGGGCCGTTTCGCGCTGGTGCACTCGATCGACAGCCTCAGGCTGGCCGACAAGCTGGCGCGGTTGTGCCAGGAGCAGGAGGCGCGGCAAGATGTCCTGCTCGAAATGAACGTCAGTGGGGAAGAGAGCAAGTCCGGCTTCGCGGCGACCGGCTGGGCGAATTCACGGACAGTGCGCGAGTCGCTTTGGAGCGACATTCGGAGTATTCTAACCCTATCGGGGGTTGTCGTGCGCGGTCTGATGACCATGGCCCCGATCGTGGAGGATATGGAGCAGGCGCGCCCGGTGTTCGCGGATTTGTTCTGCCTGCGAGAGGCTTTGCAGACTGAGTTCCCTTTGGCGGACTGGTACGAACTCAGCATGGGGATGACGGATGATTTTCAAGTGGCGATTGCCGAAGGCGCCACACTGGTACGGATTGGCCGGGCGATCTTTGGGCCACGGCAGACAGGGTAGGGGATTGTGAGCTTTATTCCATTTTTGCTCGTGACGGTTGGACGCCTGTATATGTTTGTATTGCTGGCGCGGGTTTTGTTGAGCTGGATTCAGATCGACCCCTATCATCCAGCCGTGCAGTTCCTGTATCAGATCACGGAGCCGGTGCTGCGACCCATCCGCCAGATGCTGCCGGAAGGCGGCCCGCTGGACTTCAGCCCGCTGGTGGCGATGCTGCTGGTGCAGTTGCTGACGAGTGTGGTTGCAACCACGTTCGGCGTTTAGAAAGGGTAGACGCAGATGCGTAAGTTCGAGATCAAAGATGCGGTCGGGGGCGCTGCATTCACGGTGCGGATCGTGACGCGCGCCGCCCAGAGCGAGGTGGCCGGTCTGCAAGACGATGGCGTGCTGAAGATTCGCCTGACGTCGTCCTCGACGGAGGGCGACGTCAATGAGGAACTGATCACGTTTCTGGCGAAGGTGATCGCAGTTCCCAAGGAACGGATCGAGATCGTCGCCGGCTTGAACAGCCGCGAAAAACTGATCAGCGTCGAGGGGATCGATCCTGGGCTGCTCGAACAGCGCCTGGCCCCGCATCTCGAGAAGTAATCGTCGATGCTGCGCCGGTTAGTGCTGGCTCTTTTCCTGTTGGTGGGCCTGGCGGCTTGCGTGGGGCAGCCCGATCGGGCCTTGCCAACCCAGGCATTGATCGCGTCGACCAATACGCCCACATCGCCGCCGCCCACACCGACAGAGACGCCGCTGCCCGCTCCGAGTCTGCCTGACGCGACGGCGGCGCTGGTGACGACTCCGGTGGAGATCCAGCTTGTCCTGGGGCGGGTGCTCGCCGATCTGGCTGCCCGGCTTGAGGTGGGCACGGATCGCATCGCGGTCACGGCCGTGGAAGAGGTCACCTGGCCGGACGCGCGCCTGGGGTGTTCTGGCGAGGCCCAGGGTGAGCCGCTCATGGGATACCGGATCGTGCTGACGGTTGACGATGTGTCCTATGAGTACCATACCGATTTCAAAGACCGATTCGTGACTTGCGATTCCGGCGCGCAGCCGACCGGGGAGCCGGTCCTGCTTGTCGATCCGGTCGTCAATGCCCTGGTCGATCTGGCCCAACGCAATCTGGCCGAGCGGCTGGACCTGCCCCAGCGCCGGGTCTTCCTGGTCGAAGTCAAGTCCTATCTCTGGCCGGATAACCTGCTGGGATGCGCGATTTCGGGCGAGGCGGCGGTTGCCGAGCCGGTGCCCGGCTATCAGATTGTGTTCCGGGTCGGGCGCGAGAATTACTACTATCACACAGATTACCGGCAGGCGATCTTCTGTCCTGAAGAGGCACTGCGTCTGCCTGACCTGACCGGGGGTGTCACGGCGACTCCGACCGCGACTCCTTCGGCGCAGTAATCCGCTTTTCTGACTTTCCGAGGCGACGGCAGGTCTGGCCGACCTGCCGTCTTGCATGTGTGGGTGGAGTGGGGTTGTGATGAAAAGAGCTTCCGTAGGGTTGGGGTTGCTTGTTTTGTTGATGGGGGCGATTGTGTCGCCCGGAGCGATCAGCGCGCAGGGCGATTCGACGTGCCGTGCTGCACTTGATCAGGCGGTGGCCCAGGTTGCGGCGGCGTGCGCCGGTCTGGCGGACGGCGCGATCTGCGCCGGAGAGGCGGTGCGCTTGATCGATCTCTCCGGATCGGCGGCTGCGTCCAGTCCGGTGGCATCGCTGGAGGGCATCCAGCGCGTCGAAAGCGGAGCGTTCCAGGACGGCGGGCAGGGTTATGGCGTCAGCATGCTGCGGGTGCCTGCTCTGGAGTCGGGCCTGTTCCTAACGGCGATCCTTTTTGGCGACGCGACCCTGACCGGCGTGGACGGGCCGCCAATCGCGCCGGCCTGCACGGCGACCTCGATCGGCAAGGTGAACGTGCGGATGCAGCCAAATACCGAGGCCAACATCCTGGGGCAGCTCACCGAAGGGCAGACCGTGCCGATCGGCGCGCGCCTGGCCGATGGCTCCTGGTGGCAGGTGGATTGGAACGGACAATCAGCCTGGATTTTCTCCGAGCTGGCGCTGACCGACTGTGACCCGGCAGGGATGCTGGTCTCCGATCCGGCGACGGGAGAAATCAGCGGCGGGCAGGCATCGCCCTCTTTTCAGAACGCCGTGCTGGAGAGCAGCTTTCTGGTGAGCACCTGTGCCGGTATTCCGAGCGGCGGACTGCTGGCGCAGACTCCATCCGGCGGCGCGACGTGGCGCATCAACGATCTGGTCATGCGCCTGGATGGCACGGCGCTGATCCAGGCCGGAGAAAACGATGTTCTGCTGGTCAATGTGTTGGAGGGGACCGTCGGGTTGGCCTTTCATGGGCTGAACCGGCAGGCGGCCGCCGGCCAGATTCTGCGCGTTCCGCTGCAAGCGGGACAGCCAGTCGGGATTCCAGGACCGGCTATGGATGGACTCGTGCCGGACGCGGCGGCGCTGCCGATCGCCCTTTTGCCGCGCCCGATCGCCCTGCCGGATATAGCTGACCTGGCGACGCCTTCGATGACCGCCGAGGGCCTGGTCTGTGGCGTGCAACCGGCACAGGTCGTGGTTCCCGTGGAAGCGGGCATGGCTCGCATCGCGGTTTCGGCCGCGCCGGGGGAGACCCTCCGGATCAGCGCCGAGGCTGGCTCGGCGTTTCGCGCGCTGGCCGTCCAGGATGCGACCGGGACCGAGACCGTGCTGGTGGAGGGCAACAGCCCGGATCAAGTGGCGGACCTGACAGCAGGTTCCGGCGGGACTCTCGTGTTCCTGGCTCAGGCGGTGACCGATGCCCAGGTGCGTTTTGGCGTTACTTGCGGGCTGCCGGAAGCCGCCCCACTGCCTGAACGTCAGTCCTGCGACGCGGTGCTGATGCGCTGGATGCGCGTTCAGGGCAATGCCGTTGAGTTTTCTGCTCCGGCCGGGGCGGTGGTGAGCGTCATCGCCCAGCACGACCTGCCCAGCGAAGGCTCTGCCCGACAGCTGACCGCGCTCGACGAATCCGGGAATACCCTGGCCGAAATGCCCTTCCTGGGATTCTCGACGGTTCAGGCGGCCGGGCAGCTTGAGTTCAGCGTGCCCGAAGATGGCGTATTTACGATCCGCTGGGACGGCGATCCCTTCAACCCGGTGGATGTCGAGGCGGTTTGCAGCGGGCCGGCTGAATAGAAAAAGCCCCGCCAACGTTCAGGCGGGGCTTTGATTTTCTCAATTGCGCGATCAGACGGCGGCCGGGAGGCTTTCGCCCGTCCGATCCTGGTAGTCCGCCAGGGCCGCGAACGCGGCGGCCCGAACCTGATCGCTGCTGTCGCCGAGGGAGCGATACAGGTGCGGTAGCGCGCGCACGTAGGCCAGGTAGCCCAGCGTCCGGGCGGACGCGATCCGGTAGGCCTGATCCCCTGCGGAGAGCATTTTCACGAGCAAATCCGGGTTGTAGGGGTCTTCAACCCCGGTCGCATCGCCATTTTCCGCATCAAGCGGGGCGGGCGGCGGAAGTTTGGCATTCTCGACGGCCCAGTCGACGACCCAGGCCAGATCGCGCACGGCGGGATGGGCGGCGACCACCACGTCGGCCCGGCGCTGCGCCCTGGCGAAGGCCTGCTCGGCCGCGCTGCGGACGTACCACTGGCTGTCTTCCAGCAAGGCGCGATACAGATCGGTCAGCGCCCAGGGCGCGCCGAGGCGGGCCAGTCCGAACACCGCCGCGCGGCGAACCATCATGTCCTCGGACGTGATGGCGGTGTGCAGAATCTGGTGACCGTCGCCGGGGATGGCGGCCAGCGCCTCGGAGACGGCCTGCCGCAGGCTTTCTTCCCCATGCAGCAGCCCATCCACCATGACTTCCAGGGCTTTCTCCGATCCAATGGCCCCCAGGGCCAGCCCTGCGGCAAGCTGAACGTCCAGCACGTCGTCTTCCAGCATCGGGCGCAGGTCTTTGATGGCGTCCGTCTCACCCAACGCGCCCAGGCCGATACACCCCAACAGGCGAACCTGGGTATCGGCGGAACGCAATGCCTGCCGGAGGATGAACAGGACGCTCTTGTCCCGGCTGGCGACCAGCGCGGCCATGGCCCGTTCGCGCAGGATGGGGAACTGGGTTGGGGCGATCAGTGCTGCCGCCAGCCGCTTGAAGACCTCGCCGCGCCAGGGGACGTTGGTGGGCGCATATGGCAGCCAGTGGGTCAGATCGAACAGGTTGCTGAAGAGCAGATCGGGCGACTGTGAAAGCCTGCTGACGACGGCTTTGTTGGCGATTTCGGTCGGCGCCATGGCGACGGCGAAGGGGATGCAGTCCTTCCAGGCCGGATCGGCGACGATGGTCTCGATGGGAGTTGGGCTGTCCACGCCGACGATCGTGGTGCTGGCCAGGAATGCGCGCAGCAGGGGATGGACGAAGTCGTAGCGTTCGCCAATACGGCTGACCATCAGCCCTGACGAAACGGTCAAGGTCTTGACGAAACGGTCGACATCGATGGCAAAGCTTTCCTTGGCGCGGTTGCCTTGGCTCTCCACCCGGCGCATCGCGTTCTCAACATGGGCCTGAATCTGGGCTACGTCGAGCGCACCCTCGGTCTGGATGCGGGCCGCAAGCTGGGCGATGGTGTAGAGCGCTTCCTCCGCCAGGGTCTCGTTGCTCTCGATTTCCTTCATCCGGAAGCGCGTAGCGATGAAGTCATTGAACCATTCCAATGGGCCCGGAGTGCGGCTGTCATCCGCGAAGGCGATCATCAGCCGCAGCAGCAGATTCAGCGGAGTCAGACCCCGGTTATCGGTCGCGGCGAGTCGCATGGCGCGCTCCGAGGGCGGCTCGACCAGGTTACGCTTCGAGCCGGCGAAGCGCGGCCAGATTCCAGCCCATGCCTCGGCCAGATCACGGGCCATCGTGTCGGTCCACGGACGGATGAAGAGTGGGGTGAGACCAAGCTGGAGCAGCGGATAGTAGCCCGTGGCCGGACCGGCAACGATGACGGTGCAGTGGGGGTAGGTTTCCATGAAGCGGCGCAGCCAGGCCAGTTTGGAGGCCTGCTCGCGCGCGGGCAACTCGTCCAATCCATCCAGCAGCACCAGCGCCTGACCACTGTTCAAGCGGTTGTAGACATAGCGCGGCACGGTCAGGGCCGTGATCCGGCGCACGTTGTGTTGGATGGCGCGCACCAGGGGTTCGGCGGGGTCGATGGCCTTAGGCGTTTCCGGGTCGATGGTGACGTCGCCCAAATGGACGAGGATCGGCATCAGACGGTGGAAATCGACGCGGGGCAGCGCCTTTTCTTCTTCGCCCAGCGCCTCGGCGGCCTGTTCCTGAGCGCGGGCAATCTGGGCCAGGGCGCGCGCCTGGATTTCGGCGCGGGCCTTGGCGCGGAGATCGCGTTCCTGCTCGGAAAGCTGGGCCTCTTCCTGATCGATCGCCTGCTGGACGGTGTCCGCGACCTCCTGGAACTCGATTTCGCCCAAAGCCCACAGCGCGATGGTGGCCAGCGCCGTACTGCGCCCGCTGCCGGGCAGGCCAAGCAGGGCCAGACGCTGTTCGCCGACGCCCAGGTCCTTGACACCAATACTCTTGACGTTGTAGGGGGCAAAACAGGCCGGAAACTCGTGGATTTCGGGCACGACGTGGAAAACATCCTGCATGAGGCGCTCGCCGGTGGTGTCGTAGGTTTCGACGCCGATGACGAAACGTGGTTCGACGACGACTTCGGTCAGGTTGAGCCGGTTGCCAAACAGGTGGTACTGCTGGCTGTAGCGCAGCATGTCGATCTGATAGCGCGCGTCGGCGGTTCGTGTGGCGAACCGGCGGGCGCTTTCGGCTCGCTGGGAGGCTTCGCGGCGCATCCGGGACAGCCAGTTTCGCAGGCGGTAGAGGATGAAGCCCAGGATGCTTGCGCTGGCAAACCCGGCGATATAAGAGACGGGATCAAAACGAAATTCGGACATAGACGCCGTCCTGTGTTCAGGAAAGAACCAGAATGCGACCGCAGTTCACACAGTAGACCAGGCCGCGTCCCAACTTGACCTGCTGGACGATGGTCGAGGTCTGAGTCGATCCACAGGCTTTGCAGAGATTGTCGATGAGTGGGGCAACGACGTAACCCCGTTTACCGGGCAGCAGTCGCCGGTAGGTCGCCAGACTTTCGGCTTCTACCCCCTGCGAGGCGGCTGCGCGCTGTTCCTGCAGGCCGGCCAGGATGTGCTCCAATACTTCCCGCTGGCGCCGGTATTCCGCCTGGGAGGCTTCCCATTCAGCCTGCGTCTGATCGAGGCGTCTGGCGGCTTCTTCACAGGCCGCCTGGCTGGCTTCGATCTCCACCATGACATCGAGAAGCTGGTCTTCCAGATTGGCGCGCCGCCGCTTGAGCGAGGCGGTTTCTTCCTGCAAGTCTTGAAGCTCTTTGGGATTTCTGACGCTGCCCCCGTACAGGCGTTGTTCCGCCTCGGCCAGCCTGGAGCTCAGCCCTTTGATCTGAAGCTCCAGATCGCTGGCCTGGCGCTGCCACGGGGCGAGTCTGGCCTTTGCCTGCTGGAGCGCGGCGGCCGCGGCTTCAGGCGCGCTCCGGTCTCCGATCCGGGCCTGGACGTCCGCCAGTTGAGATCGATGCTCGTTGATGGCCAGATCGACCGTCTGGAGCTGAAGAAGTGCTTGGGCTTGATTCATAAGCTGGTATCCGAAAGCCGTGTAACGATGTACAATGGCGAAGGCACCGTCTGGCTGGCATTATACACGGGCCGGAATCGCGCGGCAAACCAGAGGCTGAAGAGGACGGCGTATGCAAAGCCTGAAGACGACTCACATCTCCTCGGCGGAATGGCGCTGGGTATTTGTGATCGGAGGAATACTGGCGGCGCTGACACTGGTGCCCTATGCGTGGGCGCTGGCGGCGAATGCAGGCTCGGCCGATTGGCAGTTCATGGGGATTCTGGCGAATCCGCAGGACGGCGCGAGTTACCTGGCTAAGATCGGCCAGGGGATGCGCGGCGCATGGCTGCTGCACTTCGCCCATACCCCGGAGCCGCATACGGGTGCGGCCATCCAGCTCTTTTACCTGATGCTGGGCCATCTGGCGCGCCTGATTGGGGTCTCCAATCTGGTTATCTTCCACCTGGCGCGCGTGCTGGCGACGCTGTTCATGTTCAGCGCGTTGTACCAGTTCGGGGCGACAGTGTGGACGCGCCTGCGCCCACGCCGGATGTTCTTCGCGCTGATCGCGCTGGGTTCCGGCCTGGGCTGGCTGGTACTGCTGGCGAATTCCGCCCTGAAGGATGTGCCTGATTTCACCGTGCCGGAGGCCTACCCGTTTTACAGCGCCTACGCCAATCCGCATTTTCCCCTGACTATCGGCTGTCTGGCACTGATTGCGGGCATCTACCTGGGCGTCTTTCGAATCGACAACGACAGCGAGCCTTCGGCGGTCAACGGCGGGTTGGGCGTGCTGCTTCTTACGCTGGTTGTTGCCTTCGTGCTGCCTCAGGCGCTGATCCCGTTTGGCGGCACGCTGGCGGCTTACGTCTTGCTGCGGGGAATCCGCAGACGTGCCATCTCCGCGTCGGATTTGCGCTGGACCGCCATGTACTTCCTGCCAGCGGCATTGATGGGCCTCTACTACTACGTCGTGCTGCACTACAACCCGATCATGGATCGAATCTGGAACGGGCAGGTCGCGGCGGAGAGCGCCTCACCGCTGCTGGTCCTGACCGGCTACGGGCTGCTGCTCCTGGTGGCGATTCCAGGGCTGGTTCGCGCCTTCATGCGTTTTGAGGCCGATGGCGACCAGCTCATGCTGATCTGGTTCGTGGTCAACCTGCTGCTGGTTTTTCTGCCCTTCAACCAGCAGCGGCGGTTGATGATTGGTCTGATCATCCCCATTACGTTCTTTGCGGTGCGGTCGCTGGAAGATTTCTGGCTGAACCGGATTCCGCAGCGGACGCGCGGTCTGGCGCAGGTTCTTCTGATCGTGCTCGTGGCTCCCAGCAATGTGCTGGCCCTGGGTATTCCCCTGTTCGGTCTGGTCAATCCTGAGGCCGGGCTGAGCCAGCGCCTGATGGTCGAGCGCGGTTACTGGGAGGCCATGAACTGGCTGGCGGATAACGGCAAGCCGGACGACGTGGTTCTCGCCGGGCCTAACATTGGCCTGTGGATTCCGGCCTGGAGCAGCAAGCGGGTGGTCTACGGCCACCCCTGGGAGACACTGGACGCGGATGTCAAGCGCGCCCAGGTGCAGGCCTGGTATTCCGGCGAGAACTGCGATGATCTGCTGGCGCGGTACCACGTGCGCTACGTCGTGCTTGGCCCGCAGGAGCGGGCGCTGGGCGATGGACTGCCCGGCAGCGACCGGTGTTACGCCGATCTGGCCGCCAGCAGCAGTCGCGTGCTTGAATTCACGGACGTGTCCCTCTTCGAACTGACCAACTAGAGGAGGGGCGGATGGACCGGCCCTGGCTGCGCTGGACTCCCTTTGCCTTGCTGGGCGGCGTTCTGCTGGCCTGGCTATGGCCGCTGCTGGCCGGCGAGACGCTGTTCTGGGGCCTGCCCACCCTGCAATTCTATCCCTGGCGCGCCTATGCGTTCGATCAGCTCCGGGCGGGCCAGCTTCCCCTGTGGAACCCCTACAATGGCGGCGGTGCTCCGCTGCTGGCCAACTACCAAACGGCCGTCTTCTATCCTCCGAACTGGCTGCATCTTGTCCTGCCGCACGTCACCGCCATGAACCTCCTGGCCGTCGGGCACGTGATCTGGGCCGCGGTGGGGATGTGGTTCTTTGCGGGGGCATGGAAGCTGCCGCCGCTGGGCCGCGGAATCGGCATGCTGGCCTATGGGTTGGGCGGATATCTGGTGGCGCGCCTGGGGTCGTTTCCCACGGCGGCGGCGACCGCCTGGTTCCCCTGGATGATGTGGGCCTGTCACCGGGTTGTCATGGAGAAGCAAGCTTCCAGCGTGGCATGGCTGGCGCTCGCGACCGGCCTGCTGCTGCTGGCCGGACATGCCCAGACCGCGTTCTACGTCCTCCTGGCAAGTGGCGCGTACGTGCTCTGGCTGAGCGGCACGCATCATGGTTGGCGCGCGCGGTTCCGGGTGTGGGCATGGGCGGCCGGGGCGGTCGCCCTGGGGGTGGGGCTGGCGGCGATCCAGCTCGTCCCCACGGCGCAACTGCTGGCCGTGTCCGATCGGGCATCGGGACTGGATTACGACTGGACGACGAACTTCAGCTACTCGATTGCGCGCGCCATGACGCTGGCGGCCCCCAATATCTACGGCACGCCGGCGGACGGTTCCTATGTCACGGAAGGCGCATATTTCGAAGATGCCGCGTACATCGGCCTGCTGCCGCTGGTCGCCGCCTTGTTCGCGGTGATCGGCTGGGTGCGGGCACGCCGGGGGAAACAGCCGGACGCTCCGGCGGCGCTGCGTGGAGTCCCGTTCTGGGTGGGCATGGCGATCGTCGCCTTTCTGATCGCGCTGGGCAAAAATGGGCCGGTGTTTCCGCTGCTCTACCGGTTCGTGCCGACCTTCAAGGATTTCCAGGGGCCGGTGCGCTGGCTGATTTTGAGCGTGTTTGGCCTGAGCATCCTGGCCGGGATCGGTGTGAGCCATGCCTGGAACAAAGGACGATGGACGATTTTCTGGAGCCGGTTGATCGCGGCGGGCGGGCTGGGGATGGCGGCGGTGGCGGCCCTCGTCGCGCCCCGGTTGCTGCCGGATGACATCCCGGCCCTCCAGGCGATGGTGAGTGGCTTCGTCTCGCTTGGCCTGTGGCTGAGCGGCTGCGCGATCCTGACGCTGCTCATGCCGGAAGCGGGCGGCCGGTGGCGGTCCGTCTGGCAGGTGCTGGTTCTCGTCTTCGTGGCTGCCGATTTGTTCTGGGCTTCTCGCGGGCTGAATCCGACCGTCCCGGCCGAGTTCTTCGAGCCGCGCCCGGCCAGCCAGACAGACGAGCTCTTGTACCTGCCGGAAGCCTACGAGGAGCGCCTGAAGTTCGAGACCTATTTCCTCATGGATGACTACCGGGTCGCGGCGGCGCGCTGGCGCGATCTGCGTGACAGCCTGCTGCCGAACCTGAACATGATCGACGGCGTGCGCCTGTTCAACAACTTCGACCCGATCGTGACGGAACGCTATGCGCATGCGGTCGGGGAACTGGAAGCGCGCTTCTCCGAGGCCGATCGGGTGGTTGTGCTCGAAGATGTGCCGGTCGATGTGTCGGAGGAGCCTTTTGGAGCGGACGCGGTCGCGGTGGGGGCGGGTATTTCCCTGGTCGCGCTGCTCCTATGGGGAGGACTGTGGGTAGGACGTTTGGCCCGTTCGCGCGCCAGCGATAAGCGCGTATAATAGTTGTGGATTCGTGGATGAAATCTAGAGGCTAACATGTTTTTCGATCCGAGACCAGGGCCTCGCCGCCGTCCGCAACTGCGTGTCTCCGAGCGCCGCTGGATTCTGCGCGCGGGCGATGTCTGCGCTACCGTGATCGCCGTGCTCGTCTCCCTCTGGCTGTGGACGATCGTGGATGGGCGCATCCCGTACAACCTCGCGTTCATCCTGGAACAGGCTTTCTGGCTGATCATGCTGCCCGGCCTGTGGCTCCTGTTGGCCTCGGCCAACGATTTCTACGACCTCCAGCTCGATTCCAACCGGACGGCCACGGCGCTCCGTCTGGTGGTGATTAACCTGCAACTGGTTATCGTCTACCTGGTCATCTTCTTTCTATCTCCGCGCGAGGCGCTGCCCCGGCTTTTCATCCTGTATTATGGCGCGACCTCGTTTTTCCTGATCACCCTCTGGCGCATGACCCGTCCCAGGTTCATGCGCTGGGCCAGCGAACGCCGCCGCGCCCTGATCGTCAGCGAGGACTGGGCCTGGGGCGGGGCGCTGATCGTGCAGGCGATCCGGGACTATGCGCCGGGCCAGTACGAGCTGGTCGGCGTAGTCGGGCCGGTGATGGAAGACGGCCAGATCGACGGCCTGGAAGTCCTGGGATCGGGCAGCCATCTCGTCGACACGGCCCTGCGGGAGCGCGTCACCGAGCTGATCGTGGCGACGCCGTGCGAATTGAGCGGCGAGCTTTTTCAGGGGGTGATGGACTGCTACCAGCAGGGGATTTCGATCGTGCCGATGACCCTGCTCTACGAGCGTCTGACCGGGCGCGTGCCGGTCGAGTATGTCGGCAAGGACTGGGCGATCGTCCTGCCCATCGAGACGGCCTCGATCTTCGATCTTTACCCGCTGCTCAAGCGATTGATGGATGTGACCCTGGCCTGCCTGGGACTGATTCTGTTTGGATTGCTTCTGCCCTTCGTGGCCCTGGCGATGACGATCGATTCGCCGGGGCCGATCTTCTTCGGCCAAACCCGAGTCGGGCAGAGCGGGCGGCTGTTCAAGGTGATCAAACTGCGCTCCATGATTCCCGACGCCGAAAAGACCACCGGCGCGGTGTTCGCCTCCGAGCATGACCCCCGGATCACACGCGTTGGCCGGCTGCTCCGCAAGAGCCGGTTGGACGAGGTCCCTCAGCTTTGGAACGTGCTGCGCGGGGAGATGAGCCTGATCGGCCCCCGGCCGGAGCGGCCGGAGTTCATCGAGGCGCTGACGGCGGAGATTCCGTACTATCGCGCCCGGCTGGCGGTCAAGCCGGGGGTGACGGGCTGGGCGCAGGTGCGCTACGGCTATGGCAGCGACACCGCCGATCACCTGATGAAGCTCCAGTACGACCTGTACTACGTGCGCCACCAATCGCTGGTGCTCGATTTGCAGATCGCGATCCGGACTGTGGGCAAGATGCTGAGTTTTGCCGGGACGTAAGCCCCTAACCGCTGGCGATCGCAAACAGCAGCGAGATGATCCACAGCGTGCTGTAACGCAGCGCGCGAGCCTGATGGCGCCAGGCGGCGTAGAGCACGAGTCCGATCACCAATCCGACGATGAAGCGCAGCATCCCCAGTGGCTCGCGCCAGGTGCTGAACGGCACGAAGGGGATGACGGCCGCATTGGCGAGCAGCAGGAAGATGTAGGGATGTCTCTGGCCGTGCAGGAACGCCTCGATCCCCTGCCAGAGGCTCCACAGCGTCGGCAGGATCACCCCAGGTATGAGTAGCGCCCCCAAAATGATGAAGACGCTCAGGCTGCCTTCGGTGAGAATCCGGACGAAGCCCATGAATGGGATCAGCTCGAAGGGGGTGGCCATCGCGCCGCCGGAGCCGATGCCAGGGCTGCCGAACTGGAGAGCGAGCGCGATCTGCCACAACGCGAATGGGAGCGCGGCAATCGCCCCCAACAGCACGCCAGTGCCCCAGCGTCGCTGGGTGAACAGATAGACGACGTAGCCCGCCGCAAAGAGGAGGGTTGTCTCCCTGGTCAGTGCGGCCAGGGCGAGGGCGATTGCGGCCGCCCATATCCGACCGCGTCTTTCGGCGTCGATAGCGAGCAGCACCAGCGCGTAGGCAAGCGGTTCGGCCAGACTCAGCCGGACGGCCATGAAGACCCCGGCAAAGAGGCCGTAAGTCAGCGCGTACCAGGGCGAGATGCCCTCCCGCGCCAGCAGACGCTCCACGAGAAGCGTGCCCCCGGCCAGACTGACCAGGTTGATCAGCACAAGCGCCCAGGGGATGAGCGCGAGCTGCCCCAGCGCCAGCAGACGGGCCAGGACCGGCAGCAGGATGCGCTGGTAGCGGTACGCGGGGACGTCGATCAGCGCCGCCGCGCCGGATGGATCGACGGCGATGAAATACGTGAACTGACCGTCGTAGCCCTCCGTGCCGGCGGGGTCACCTTCGGTGAAGCGCGTCCCAAGAGTGACGAAGACCCGCGCATCGGCTCCATTGAGAAGGAAAACGGCGATCAGGTAGACCAGACTCAGCAGCAGAACGATGTGCCAGGGCCGGATCGCGAGTCGGGGTTGGGTCTGAGAGGGCATGGCTGACCTGTGGAACGCTGGCTCAGGGTGTGTTTATCCGACCTGATTGTAGTATCATGATGACGTTTTGCAATCGTCCCAACGAACCGAGGATTCGATGGCCGAACGACGGAATTCAGCGCTGCACGCGCTCGTGATCCTGATGGTGCTCTACCTCCTGACCGTGGGGGGCACGTTCAACGGGCTGGTCAACGGCACGATTGCCCGGACGAGCCTGGTGCTGCTGACCGGGGGAATCGCGGGCTGGCTGATTCTGCGTTGGCGGCGCGGCTGGCAGTGGGCAGACGTGCCTCTTGAGAAGCCCATGCTGGCTGCGCTGATCGCCGTTGCGATCAGCGTTTTTTTCAACCTGGATGCCGGTCGCAGGCTCAGTCTTGGGGTGTGGTACTGGACGTTCTACCTGGCGATCTGGCTGCTGCTGAGCGACCTGATCGGGCACGGGATGCCGGTTCGCTGGCTGCTGGACGGGGTTCTGGCGACGAACGTGCTGGTCGTGCTGGTTGGATTCTGGCAGGAACAGGGCTGGATCACGCACTGGATTCAGGTTACGGGCGCGGGGATTGGCGTGCCGTTCATTCCGGCGCGGCCCGGCAGCCTGATCGGCAATCCCAACGCGCTGGGCACGTTTCTGGCGGTGGCGATCGTGCTTCAGGTGGGGCGGCTGACCCAGGCGCGACGCTGGCGCTCTCGTATCGGATGGCTGATTCTCAGCGCGGCTTCGCTGGCCCTGCTGTTCGTGACGCTCTCGCGCGGGGCGTGGCTGGGGCTGGCGGCGGGACTGGCGGCCTGGGTGCTCTTCCTGATCTGGGGGCGCGGGCTGCTGTCTATCCAGGCGGTGCGCGGCTGGTGGCGCCGACATGGCCTGCGCTGGCGACTGCTCGTCGCGGGCGGCGGGGCGGCGATTCTGCTGGCAGGAGTGGCGCTGGCTCCCGTGGCCTGGAACGCGATGGACCAGCCCGGCCGATCGGTATCGCTGCGCCAGGCGATCTGGCAGGCGGCCTGGGATGCCTTCATGCAGCAGCCACTGACCGGAACCGGTCCGTTCACGTTTGGGGGCACGCTGCTGATCCGGCAATCCACGCCGCCGGAGACCCCACATTCGCATACTCATAATCTCCCCCTGCAGGTTGCCACCGAGACGGGATTGCCCGGACTGCTGGTTCTGGGCTGGACGCTGGTCGCGGTCGGGCTAAGCATCTGGCGTTGGATGGCCGCGAAGCCGTCCAGGGCTGCCCTGGCGGAGATGGGGGCGGTGGTCGCGGCTCTGGTGGCCTTCCTGACCCACCATCTGACCGACGTGACTTCGATGATGCCTTCGATCGCGATCCTGGGGGTGGGGCTGCTGGCGTGTGTGATGGCGCGCCCGGCGGAGCAGGTTCCGGCGGAGCCAGTCCCGGCGGCCGCCCGACTGTACCGGCTGGGTGTGCCGCTGGTGTGGGCCGGGCTGCTGGTCACCGGATGGGGATCGCACCTGATTCAGAGCGATTACCTGAATGCCATGCTCCAGGCCATCAATGGGGATTGGGTGGCCGGGGCCGATCGTTTGGACGGCGTGATCGCGCGCGATCCGATGATGCCGATCTATCCGGCGGGCCAGGCCATGGCCCTGACCATTGCCGCCAATCAGGGTGACGAGAGCGTGCTGCCCAGGGCGGAAGCGGCCTGGGAGCGGGCGATCGGACTCGAGGATCGGTACGCAGCCTGGTGGGCCAACCTGGCCGCGGTGCGCTGGCAGCGGGGCGATCATCCTGGGGCGATCGAGGCGATGACGGCGGCGCTCGAATGCGCTCCCGAGGCCGGCACGCTGTGGCTGAATCTGGGGAACTACCTCGAACTGTCCGGCCGCGCCGGCGAAGCGGCGGAGGCCTATCTCCAGGCTTTGGGCTTCAAGCCAGATTGGTACGAGGCTGATTTCTGGGACGGAAGCGTGGTTCGCCGGCAGGCGCGGTCAGCGTTCGCGCAGGAGGGCGGCGGCTCCGACCGGCTCGCCCTCGTGGTGGAAACCCTGCTGGCGGGCGACGCCGAAAACGCGCGGCGGATGCTTCTCGACTTCCCCGGCCTGAATCACGCGTCTCCCGGCGAGCGGGTAACGCTGGCCGTGTTGTACGAGGTTGCTGGCGAGCATGAGCAGGCCGATTTGTGGTTGGATTCGGCCGCGCTTAGCCTTCAGAACACATACGACCAGGAATGGCTGGCGGTCGGGAAGGCGCTGTTTGGCCTGTGGCGGGGGGGCGAGGACGCGGAAGCCCGGCTGGAAGCGGCTCAGGTCGCGCTGTATGGCAGCGCGCGGGGGTACACGTTCTATTCGGGGCAGAATCTCTCGTGGGCGCAGTACCTCCGGGATGGGCTTGCCGAGCAGCTTGCCCCGCAACTGATCGACCTGCCCGCGCGGCCGCTGGCGGCCCGCCTGCTGGACTGGGGACGCGATGACTAGATCACTGTGCACAACTCACAATCGGCCTATAGCAGAACGCCCAATCGCGCTATACTTTGCCCCTGATCAGGTGGTCTTTGGTTCGGTCTATATCGATGTCGTGAGGAACACGTGATGTCACTTCCCGCATTGGTTGTCCACGGCGGTGCTGGAGATATACCTTCCCAGGAACATCCTGAGTACATCGTGGGATGCCGGGCGGCTTTCGAGGCCGGGTGGACGCTTCTGGAGCAAGGTGCGTCCGCGCTGGATGCCGTCGAGGCCGCCGTTCGCTCGATGGAGGACAACCCCATCTTCGACGCGGGGGTGGGGAGCGTCCTGAACAGCGTGGGTGAGATTGAGCTGGATGCCATCATCATGGATGGCGCGACGCTGGGTCTGGGGGCTGTCGCAGCGGTGCGCGGCATCGCCAACCCGGTGACGCTGGCCCGGCGAATCATGGAAAACACCTCCCACAGCGTGCTGGTAGGTAGTGGGGCGCGGCGCTACGCCGAGCAGATCGGACTCCGGTTGTGCAGCCAGGCGGAACTGACCGTGCCGCGCGAAGTCACTCGCTACCGCGAGCACCAGCAGGCGGCGGAAGCCCAGAAAGACGGGCGGGCCCAGGCCATTTTCGACACGGTGGGGGCGGTTGCCGTCGACCGGGCGGGCAACGTCGCCGCGGCGACTTCGACGGGGGGAATCGCGTTCAAGCTGCCCGGCCGCGTGGGGGATTCCCCGCTGGTGGGATCGGGCGCTTATGCCGACAACTGGAGTGGGGCGGCTTCCGCGACGGGGTACGGCGAGCTGATCATGCGGGTGGTACTCAGCAAGGCCGCAACCGATTTTCTGGCGGCGGGCCTGACGGCCCAGGCGGCGGCCGAGCGGGCCATCCAGGTGCTCCACGAGCGAGTGGGTGGCGAAGGGGGTATCATCGTCGTGGATCGGAATGGCGGGGTTGGGTTCGCGCACAATACGCCTCACATGGCGGTGGCCCGGCGAACCGCCGACGGCCAGATCGAAGTGCGGATTCGGATTCCCTGAGGCAAGCCCATGGCTCAAGGTGGCTGGTGGCGGCATGTGAGGGCGTGGTGGATTTTCCAGCGTGGGCTGATGCTGCGCTGGCTGGGTCACCGCACCGTTCGGCGCGCCTACTACGAGGCGGCATCGGATGCGTTCAGCGCTGCCCTGGCCCTCGCGCCCGATTACGAGGATGTCTACCTCGCGCGCGGGCTGTTGTACTGGCGCGAATTGCAGCGTCCCGATCTGGCCGTGGCTGATTTTTCCGCGCTGCTCGGCGGGCATGTGGCGCAGGCCGAAGTCTTCTTCTACCGGGCGATGGCCTACCAGGCGCAGGGGCATTACGCAGCCGCAGCCGAGGATTTGCGCGTGGCCGTGGCGGGCGCGGCGGGTTTTCCCTGGCGGCGCAACGCCGCTCACCAGTTACAGACCATCGAGGCCATTCTGGAGGACCTCCCACCTCAGCTTGGTCCGCCCTCCTTGCCGTCGGGGCCGGTCTAGGCCGGCCCGTATGGTATAATCAGGGTGAGCCAAGTCGATCAGGCGATCGCGGGCCGGGATTCCCGGCACGAGGAAAGTCCGCACTCCACAGGGCACGATGCTGGCTAACAGCCAGGCGGGGCGACCCGACGGCAGAGTGCAACAGAGAGGTAAATTGCCCCCGGCAGACCGGGGGCGAGGGTGAAACGGTGCGGTAAGAGCGCACCGGCGCTGCTGGTGACAGCAGCGGCCAGGCAAACCCCATCGGGAGCAAGACCACGCAGGCGCGAGAAGCGGCTCGTTTCGTTTGAGCGCCGGGTGGGTCGCTTGACCCTGATGGCAACATCAGGGCTAGATAGATGATTGCCGCCCGGCATGCCGGGTACAGAATGCGGCTTATGATCGGCTTGGCTCTCTCATAACCGCGCGGGCGAAGAACTGACCAGCGGCATGACGATACCCATCGTCATGCCGCTTTTTTGTGTTTTCGGTGAGCTATGCCCGGATGTTAAGCGCGCTTAACGTGAATGGCGCAGAGATTTAATGGGGTCTTCGCCAGATTTTCAACAGGTCTGGTTATACCTATATTGGCAGGTTCAGGGGAACGCTGCCATTTGAAACCGAGGCTCATTTTTACGGCTCACTATCGAAGAGGGAAGGGTATGCAGACTCGTAGCTTGTTGCGCAAAGTGGTTGGACTTCTTATCGCGTGTGCAATAGTTCTGCCTGGTGTCGGCGCTCTGGCGCAGGGGACCGGCGACGTGATTGCGCTGCCTGCGGTTGATCCGCTGGCGGTGACGGGGGATGTGTTGACGGCGGGCAGTTCGACGGTGGCGCCGCTAAGCGAGCGGATCGCGGAGCGGTTCCGTGACGACGGGTACGCGGGCAACATCACGATCGACGTGATCGGGAGTGGGGCCGGGTTCGAGCGGTTCTGCACGAACGCGGAGACGGACATTGCGAACGCGAGCCGGCCGATCAAGGACAGCGAGTTGGAAGCGTGCCGGGGCAACGGGCGCGAGCCGATCGAGTTCCGGGTGGGGACGGACGGCGTGGCGGTAGTGATGAGCCAGGCGAACGACTTTGCGACGGACGTGACGCTGGAAGAGCTGGGGCTGATCTTCAGCACGGCGGAGACGTGGGCGGACGTGCGGGCGGAGTGGCCGGCGGAGCCGATCCAGCGCTTCATTCCTGGGACGGACAGCGGGACGTTCGACTTCTTCGTGGAAGTGGTGTTCGCGAAGGACGAGGCGCCCATTCTGTCGGCGGCGAACCTGCAGTTGAGCGAAGACGACAACGTGCTGGTGCAGGGTGTGCTGGGCAGCCCGTACGCGGTCGGGTTCTTCGGGTATGCGTACTATGCCGAGAACGCGGACAGGCTGAAGGTGCTGAGCCTGAACGGCGTGGAGCCGAGCGAAGAGACGGTCCAGAGCTTCGTCTACCCGCTGGCGCGGCCGCTGTTCATGTACTCGACGGCGACGATCATGGCCGAGAAGCCGCAGGTGGCGGCCTTCATCAACTACTACCTGACGGTGGTGGACGATGAGATCGAAAGCGTGGGGTACTTCCCGGCCAGCAACGAGGCGCTGAATGGCGCTCGTCAGGCCTGGCTGGATGCCGTTGGCGGCTAGTTTCCGATAGTGACGTGATGTGTGAATGGGGAGGGTGGGCCAATTCCCTCCCCATTCTGTGCGTGTAGTGACACGAGGGAAAAAACACAGTGGAATCGCAGATTACCATTCAAAAGAGGGAGCTTATCGAGGCGGCACTCACCCGCCAGGCGGCCAACCCTCAAGCCGGGCTGCAAAAGCGCCCCCGGTGGTTCGAACAAATCATTCGAGTCCTCCTGCTGTTCTCCGGCGTGATCTCCATCTTTACCACCATCGGTATCGTGATCGTTCTGGGAACCGAGTCCCTGCTCTTTTTCACACCTCCCGCCTGGATCGATTCGTTCAAATCGCTGGAAGAGCTGGCCTATCCCACCAGCGATACGCTGCACGTTTCCGACGCATCTGCTTTCGTGGTGGGCGATCAGATTCGGATCATCAACGAAGAGATGCTGGTGACGGCGGTCGATCTGGATGCCGATATGCTGACCGTCGAACGAGGCTACAACGGCACCGAGGCGGTCGTCCACAATCGGGATGCCGAAATCCTGCTCGCCGATGTGGTGACGATCGGCGAATTCTTCACGTCGACCCAGTGGCAGCCTCAGCTTGGCAATTTCGGTATCCTGCCCCTGCTCAACTCCACGCTGATGACCAGCCTGACAGCCATGCTGGTTGCCGTGCCGCTGGGGTTGTTCGCGGCCATCTACCTGAGCGAATACGCGAAGCCCAATGTACGGGCCGCGCTCAAGCCAACTCTGGAACTGCTGGCGGGCGTGCCGACCGTGGTGTACGGGTACTTCGCGCTGACCTTCATGACTCCGCTGCTGCGCAGCCTGTTTGGCATCGAGGTCGTCGGGATTTACAACACGGCTTCGGCCGGGCTGGTCATGGGCATTATGATCATCCCCACGATCGCGTCCATCAGCGAGGACGCGCTGCGCGCTGTGCCTTCGTCGCTACGCGAGGCTTCCTACGGCCTGGGGGCGACCCGGCTGGAAACGGTCTTCAAGGTCGTGGTTCCCGCAGCGCTTTCGGGCGTGATCGCCTCCTTCATCCTGGGCATGTCGCGCGCCGTTGGCGAGACGATGATCGTGGCGATTGCCGCAGGCGCCGGGCCTGCCTTCACCTTCAACCCCTTCAAGGGCGCGGAGACGATGACCGGCCACATCGTCCGGATCAGCGGTGGGGACATCAGCTACAACTCGATCGACTACAACAGCCTGTTCGCGATTGGCTTGCTGCTCTTCGTCCTGACCTTTGCGCTGAACGTCGCCAGCCGCGTCGTTACGTCCCGGTTCCGCGAGGTCTACCAGTAATGAGCGAGAACAATCCGACCCGGCAGTCCAATCTGCCGGACGACCAGACTTTCGAGCGCCAACTGGCCCGGCGGCATACGCGGTCCGGGGTGTGGCGGGGCATCTTCCTGATGTCCACGCTGATGGGGCTGATCGCCCTGGTCGCCCTGTTTGGCAACGTGATCAACGAGGCTTTTGGCACGGTCGCGTTCGCGAGCAAGCTTACCGAGAGCGAGATCAGCGACGTGCCGCTGTCCGAGCTGGATGGCCCGGCGCTGGCGGCCTTACTTGGGGAGTATGCGCCGCGCCGGCTGCGCGTGATTGTCCGCGATGAATTGAGCGTCGTCAGCGCGGCCGAGTTTACGACCGTACCGGTGAGCGTCGCGCTGGCTCATGCCGAGATGCCGGAAAGCATGGCGGATCGCACCATTACCGAACTGAGCGACGAGGAAGTCATTCAACTCCTGGCGCTCAATCTCTCCGCAGATCAGCTTTATGACCACGTCCAGACGGACGTGATTGGCCTGGAATTGCTGAAGAGCTGGCCGCTGTCCACAACGCTGTTCGACTACGCTACCATTCAGGCCGAATTCGATGCTCTGGTCGAGGAAAAGGACCCGCCCAATCCGCATCTCGAGTTCCGTTCCTGGCTGAACTGGGACTTCGTGACCGGCTCGCAATCCTCGTATGCGGAGCTGGCGGGGGTGCGGACGGCGATCGTGGGCACGCTGTGGATCATGGCGCTCACAATGTTGATCGCGTTCCCCTTGGGGGTTGGCGCGGCGATCTACCTGGAGGAATATGCTCGCGGCGGCGGCTGGTTTGACCGCCTGATCGAAGTCAACATCCGCAATCTGGCCGGCGTGCCTTCGATTATCTACGGGCTGCTGGGTCTGGCGATCTTCGTCCGGACGCTCGAACAACTGACCAGCGGGGCCGTCTTTGGCGTGACCGGGGTCAATGGCCGCACCATCCTTTCGGCTTCGGCGACGATGGCCCTTCTGATCCTGCCGGTCATCATCATCGCCTCGCAAGAGGCGATTCGAGCCGTCCCGCAGTCGATCCGCGAGGCCAGCTATGGGCTTGGCGCGACGAAGTGGCAGACCGTGTGGCACCAGGTGCTTCCGGCCGCCATGCCCGGCATTCTGACCGGGACGATCATCGCTCTTTCCCGCGCGATTGGAGAGACCGCGCCGCTGATCGTGATTGGCGCCTCAGCGGTTATCTTCGTCGATCCCGGCGGGCCGTTCTCGAAGTTCACGGCGCTGCCGGTTCAGATTTGGCAGTGGACCGCCCGGCCACAAGAGGAGTTCCGCAATATCGCCGCCGCGGCGATCATCGTACTGCTGGGCTTGCTCCTCTTCATGAACTCGTTCGCGATCATCCTGCGTCAACGTCTGAGCAAGAAGCTGTAGGGGTACGGGAAAGCATGACTCAAAGAGAGCTGTTGAACGATGGCAAGCACGCCATCGAAATCCGCAACCTGAACGTCTATTATGGCGAAAAGCTGGCGGTCAAACACATCACGATCCCGATCGCGCGGCACAAGATCACGGCCTTCATCGGTCCGTCGGGATGCGGCAAGAGCACGGTACTCCGCTCACTCAACCGTATGAACGACCTGATTCCGGGAGCGCGAGTCGAAGGCGAGGTTGTATATCGTGGCCAGAATCTGTATGGACCGGATATCGACGCGGTGGAGGTGCGCCGCCGGATCGGAATGGTCTTCCAGAAGCCCAATCCCTTTCCCAAGAGCATCTACGATAACGTAGCGTACGGCCCCCGGGTGCTGGGCATCCGCGACCGGCGCGCTCTGGATCAGATCGTTGAGCAAAGTCTGCGACAGGCGGCGCTCTGGGACGAAGTGAAGGACGATCTGAGGAAGTCCGGCCTGGCGCTTTCCGGCGGACAGCAGCAGCGTCTGTGCATCGCGCGGACTCTGGCGGTGGAGCCGGACGTGATCCTGATGGACGAGCCATGCTCGGCGCTCGACCCGATCGCGACCCAGCGCATCGAAGACCTGATGAAGGAACTCTCGGTGGACTATTCCATCGTGATCGTCACCCACAACATGCAGCAGGCCATGCGCGTCTCCGACTATACGGCGTTCTACACGACCGATGAAAGCCGGATCGGTGATCTGGTCGAGTTCAACCGGACGGAGAAGCTGTTTTCGGCCCCGTCCGATCCCCGCACGGCGGATTACATCGCAGGACGCTTCGGCTAGGCCCGGCCGGGTTTTCTGTGGTTTCCGAGTTTTTCCCTCAAAACGGGGCGCTCCGATCGTTCGATCGGGGCGCTCCAACTTTTCGTGCAGCCCTTATCTATCCTTGCCGGTGGTTGACGCCGTTTCCGGTGAAGGCGGGGCTATCACCATCGCTTCTCCTTCCAGGACAACCGTACCCGCCTGGTTGACGCAGCGAGTGCGCAGGGTCGCGATCCGGCGCGAGGGCCGGTAGATCAGCACTTCGACGGTGGCCGTGATTGTGTCGCCGATGAAGACCGGGGCTTTGAACTGGAGTGTCTGGCTCAAGAAGATCGAGCCGGGACCGGGCAGATCGTTCGCCAACACGGCGGAGATCAGTCCGGCGGTCAACATACCGTGCGCGACTCGCCGCCCGAAGGAGGTTGTGGCGGCGTAGGCCTCATCCATGTGTAACGGGTTGAAATCCCCGCTGGCCTGGGCGAACAGGTCGATCTCGTGGGCGGTGATCGTCCGGGTGCGGCTGGCACTCGCGCCAGGTTCGAGCATGGCCGGGCCTTTCGATAGTAGCAAACCGAGTGATTGGGGGGAGTTTAGCCGGGAAACGGCCCGGAGACAAAACAAACCGGCCCGCCAGAGGCAGGCCGGTCGGCAATTCGGGGGCGACGTGTTAGCCAATCGGCTCGAAGCGGGCCTGGAAGAAGCGCAGGTATTTGGGCTCGAAGACCATCTTCAGCCCGCGAGTCTGCTCTCGAGTGTCAAAGACTGCCTTGACGGCCTCGGCGGTGACGTCCATATGCGCCTGGGTATAGACGCGGCGAGGGATGGTCAGGCGCACCAGTTCCAGGGCCGGATAGCGGTGCTCGCCGGTCTCAGGGTCGCGCCCGGCGCTCACAACGCCGCGCTCCATGGCGCGGACGCCCGAATCCAGGTAAAGCTGCGCGGCAAGCATCTGGGCCGGGAACTGGTTCTGGGGAATATGCGGGTAGAACAGCTTGGCGTTGAGGAAGACCGCGTGTCCTCCGACCGGCTGGACGATGGGGATGTCCCAGGCGGAGAGCAGGTCGCCCAGGTATCGCACCTGGTTGACGCGCGTCCGAATGTGGGCGTCTTCCAGGGCTTCGGTGATGCCAATCGCCAGGGCCTCCATATCGCGCCCGGCCATGCCGCCGTAGGTGTGCAGGCCCTCGTAGACCACGACCAGATTGCTGCACTGCTCGAAGACGTCATGGTCGTTGACCGCCAGCCAGCCGCCAATGTTGACCAGGTGATCCTTCTTGGCGCTCATCCACGCGCCGTCGGTGTAGGAGCAGAACTCCTTCAAGATCGCGGCGATGGGTGTGTTCTGGTAGCCCTCTTCGCGCTCCTGGATGAAGAATGCATTCTCGGCCATCCGGGTCGCGTCCAGGTAGACCTTGATGCCATAGCGGTCGCACAGGGCGCGCAGCGCCTTGACGTTGGCCATGCTGACCGGCTGGCCGCCGGCCATGTTCACCGTCCCCGCCAGGCTTACGTAGGGGATGTGCTCGGCTCCGACGCGCTCGATCAGGGCCTGGAGCTTGTTCAGATCGACGTTACCCTTGAAGGGGTGCAGGCTTGCGGGATCGTGGGCTTCGTCGACGATCACGTCCACGAACGTGCCGCCGGCCAGCTCCTGGTGGAGGCGGGTGGTCGTGAAGTACATGTTACCCGGAATGAAATCGCCCGGCTCGATCAAGGCCCGGCTGATCAGGTGCTCCGCGCCGCGCCCCTGGTGGGTGGGAACGACGTAACGGTAGCCGTAGTAGGTCTGGACGGCTTCTTCCAGGTGGTAGAAGTTGCGGCTGCCGGCATAGGCTTCGTCGCCGAGCATCAGCCCGGCCCACTGGCGGTCGCTCATTGCGCTGGTGCCGCTGTCTGTCAGCAGGTCGATGTAGACATCCTCCGAGCGCAGCAGGAAGGTGTTGTAGCCAGCCTCTCGAATGGCGCGCGCGCGTTCCTCAGGTCCGGCCAGGGAAATTGGCTCGACCATCTTGATTTTCCACGGCTCGGCCCAGGAACGGCGTCCATACTGCTGGCCCATCGTCTGGGGCTTGTGCTGCTGGCTGCGATCCTCACTCATGGCGTTCTCCTCGATCAGGCTCTCGAAAGCGGGTAGACGGCGGCTTCAGTCCAGCGGCAGGGCGGTCGTCGACTTGACTTCGGACAGCACCAGGCTGGTATGGATTTTGCTGATTCCAGGGGTGGGCGTGAGCTGGTCCATGACAAAACGCTCCAATTCCTTGCGGTTGCGCACGGCGACCTTGAGGACGTAATCGTATTCGCCGGTGATGTGGTGGCATTCCAACACCTGGGGCATCTGGCGAATGGCGTCGCGGAAACGGGCGACCGCTTCGGGCTGGTGCACCTGGATGGTCACGTTGATGAAACACAGCATGTCGAACCCAACCGATTCGCGGTCGACGATGGCCGTATACTGGCGGATGTAGCCCAGTTTTTCCAGCCGCCGGAGGCGGGCATGGATGGCCGGGGGGGAGAGGTTGGTCCGGCGGGCGAGATCGGCGTTGCTGATGCGCCCATTTTCCTGCAGGAGTTGCAGGAGCAGCCGGTCGATGTCATCCAGGGGTGGCAATTTCGAATATTCTGTCATTATGTTATATTTCCTGATTATCTTCGATGAATCATTATATCGTCAAAATTAAATTTCATGGAAGAGGGCAAATTCCTCTGGATCGAAAAAAAAGGAGCGTCATGGCCTGCTGAAGGATGGTCATCTGCGGAATCGACCGCCCGGCGGTTGCCGCGTCACCGTTATTGGCGAGATGTCGCTGGCGCGGTACTATCAGCCTGCTGGTTGCGCCTTTCATATCAGGTTCTGGTCGAATGGATACTATCCAAACCTCTGACAATCTGTTGATCCGGATCGATGAAGGTCTGTGGCAGCTTGTCGGTCGCACGTACCCCGATCGCGCTCTGATGTCAGCCCGGATGGACGCCGACCTGATCGAGTACAGCGCCGCGTTTGCTCAGGCGCGCCTTCTGCCGCCCGAGGGGAAGCTGGCCGTCGACGACATTGTCGAAGTCGTGGTCGGGTGGTCGCGGGCCGATGCGGCGTGGCATCTGGGGCTGCTGCTGGCGACCCAGCGTGCACAGGAGCGGGGCGGTCGCTGGTGTGAATTGGGGCGCTGGCTGGATCGTCAGGCGGATTGGTATGGAGAGCAGGCGAGGGAAGCAGGCG
>JARKOQ010000039.1 GCA_029976005.1 Aggregatilineales bacterium
GGGTGAACTCCAGCGTGTCCAGTGCCCGGATCACCGGCACATCGAACGGGAAGGCATCGGGCAGGCGGACGCCGGGGCGCTTGCCGACCGAGCGCAGGTGGATCACGACGGAGCCGCCTCTCCCAGCGCCCGGTGCTGGTAGAGCGTGCCATCCGTGAAGCCGCGTCCGCGATAGTAGCCGCGCGTGCCCACCGAGGAGATCACGGCCAGTTTCGCATACCCCCGCTCCCGCGCGATCGCCGCCGCGCGCTCGATGAGCAGCGTCCCCAGGCCGCTGTGCTGGGCCTTGCCGGGGGAATCAACCCCGATCCCCAGCGATTGGCCGTAGATGTGCACCTCGCGGATCATGGCCGCGCCCGCCAGTTCCGGCGTGATCGGCTCGCCTTCCGGCAGGGACAGGCGCAGGAAACCCGCGATGGAACGATCTTCCGTGATGTATTGCAAAAATACTTCCGACCCGATGCTGGAATCGTACACAAGCTCGTCCAGGCGCAATTCGGCCGGATCGACCTGACGATGGCGAATTTCGCGGCCGCGAATGTCCGGGGCGCGCTCCCCCTGGGCGGCGAGGGTCTGCTCGACCACTTCCCGGAAGTTCGTGATCTGGTTGCCGACCACGATATCGGTCGAGGGGATATCGCGCACGACGCGGGTCAGGCGGCAGTACTCCGGCGTGGCGCGGAAGCAATCGACCAGCAGGGCCAGCAGTTCCGCGTGGGTGTAAGGCCGCCAGCCTCCGGCCCGGTAGACGCCCATCAATTCCGCGCTCTCGATCAGCGAGCACGGATACAGCTTGAGTTCGTCCGGGCGGAAGTCGGGATCGGCGAACAGGCGCGCGTAATCGGCCCGGTCGGCCGCCGGGGTGGAGCCGACCAGGTTGGGCATCCAGTGGGCGTGAATCTTGAACCCGGCCCGGCGCAGCAGCCCGATCGCGCGGCGGGTGGCGGCCACGTCGTGCCCCCGCTTGTTAGCGGCCAGCACAGCGTCGTCGAGGCTCTGGAGGCCGATCTGAACCTTGGTGCAGCCCAGCCGCCGGATACGCAGGACTTCCTCCGCGCTGATGTGATCGGGGCGCGTCTCCACCACCAGCCCCACGCAGCGGCAGGCGGCGGATTCGTTCTCGCGTTGGGCGGCTTCCAGTTCGTCCCAGGTGGCGAACTCGTCCACGGGCGTGCGCGGCTGATCCCCGGCGGCGATGGCGGCGGCCTCCTCGCGGGAGCGGCGCATCTCGGCCCGGTAGATATCCAACACGACCTGGTTGTAGGAGCGATCCAGGTGCGTCCCGTCCATGTCGACGCGGGTCGTGTTGTTGTCCGGGTGAAGCTGGGAGCGTTCCTTCAACAGGGCTTCCACGCGGTGGGCCTCGGCGCGGGCCACCTCCGGCCCCCGGCTGAAGTCGTTGAGCGCGTCGAACACGCGCTTGATGTACCAGACCTGGTAGCTTTCCGGGTAGAACGACCACGTGCCGCCCAGCACGATCATCTCGATCTTGTCGACCGGGTGGCCGGTGTTGTGGTAGGCCTGGAGCCGGATGACGGTTTGCAGGTAGGGGTCGAAGCTGTTCTGCTCGGCGCGCAGCGCGCCCGGCTCCTGGGAGAGGTAGCTCTTGGGCATCCGCACGTCGTTGGGGCAGAAGATGCACTCCCCCGGGCAGGGGAAAGGCTTGGTCAGGATGGTGACGGGCGTCACGCCGGAGGCGGTGCGGGCCGGCTTGAGCCGGATGCGCTCCAGCACGGCCGGGTCGAAAGGCGGCAGGCCGTCCGCCCCGGCATAGGCCCGGTAGGCGCGCACCAGGTCTTCCCGGCGGAAGAAACCGCTGCCGTCGCGCGGGTGGCGGCGCAGGGCCTGCTGGATGGCGCGCGCGTCCAGGTCCGGCGCGGCGACCAGCTCGCGCAGGATGGCGATCAGCGGTTCGCGGTAGGTGTCGGGGTCAAGGTAGGGCTGGAATTTGCGGCTGGGCATGGCGGCGGCGGCTGTCTCTCTGTATGCTGGTGGATGTTATTGTACCGCACACCCGCCAGGGCCGAGCATGGACGCGACCACGATCCAGCGCCTCAACGCGCTCAACCAGGAGTTTTACCGCACGGTCGGGGAGGACTTCGACCGGACGCGCGGCGCGCCGTGGCCGGGCTGGGAGCGGGTGTGGGCGGCCTGCAAGGACATATTCGGCGGGGAAAGCCCTCACCCTGACGCTTCCCTTCGGGAAGCGTCTTTCCCTCTCCCGCAGTGCGGGAGAGGGACGGCGAACAACGTGAGCCAGGGTGAGGGCCCGCGCGCCCACACCGCTCCGCTCACGCTCTCCGTCCTGGACGTGGGCTGCGGGAATGGGCGCTTCGGGGTGTTCCTGGCGGAGCGACTCGCCAAGACTGGGCATGCCCTGTCCCTACAGTATCACGGCCTGGACACGGACGCGGGGCTGCTCGACCGGGCGCGGGAGGCCCTGGGGCGGACAGGGCATGCCCTGTCCCTACAGTTGGATCAACGTGATATCATCGCCCAACCGCCCGACTCCGGCCAGTACGATCTGGTGGTGCTGTTCGGGGTGCTGCATCACGTGCCGGGGAGCGAGACGCGCCGGGCGCTGCTGCGGACGCTGGCGGAACGGGTCGCGCCGGGGGGACTGCTGGCCTTCGCCTGCTGGCGCTTCATGGATTACAGCCGCTTCCGGGACCGGATCGTGCCCTGGCCCGACGATCTGGCGGGGGCGGTCGAGGACGGCGATCACCTGCTGGACTGGCGGCGGGGGGAGGCTTCCGTGTTACGCTACTGCCACTCCGTGGACGACACCGAGCACGCCGCCCTGGTCAGCGCCACCGGCCTGGCCGAGATCGACACCTACCGGGCGGATGGCCGCTCCGGCGACATGAACCGCTACAGCATCCTGAGAAAGACAATAGGGCACGGATGACACGGATACTACACGGATGAACACGGATCAGAATCAGGTCTTATCCGTGAAAATCCGTGTCCCATCCGTGTTATCCGGCGGCATTGCCGTACCCTATTGTCTTTCCTTTACCGCGACTCGATGCGCACCAGTTGGGTGATCACCGAGGGCTGGCGGAAGGGCAGGATCGCGCTGATCGTATCGTCCGCCGCGCGGACCAGCAGGCAGTCCTCGCAACTGTTCAGCATGGACGTGCCCACGGAGATGCTCTCGTTGTTCCGGGTGAAAAAGACCGTCGTCTGGGCGCTCGAATCGAGGCGGGCATACGTCAGCAGGTAGGTGAGCGGCACGCCGGTGTAATCCACCCCGTCCACGCTCACGGTGGTATAGACGTCGTACTCGCCGTAGACCCCCAGCAGGTTGGCGATGTCGGCCCAGCTCCAGTAGCCGCCGTTGACGTACGCCCCACCCAGCACGATCGTCAGCGGATCGTCCGAATCCGGCACGGCGGCGGCCGTGGGCGGCACGGCGACCAGCGGCACGCCCGCCAGCGGGGTCGGCGTATTCACCATCAGGTCCCGATCGCTGATCACCGGGGCCGGGCCGCAGGCCACCAGCGCGCCCACCAACCCTCCCAACACGAGCACGATCGCGGTTTGTCGTTTCATGCGTGGTCCTCCCGGCGCGGGGCGAGCCTCAGATCACCTCGGTCAGCAGCAGCGCCCCGGCCTGGCGGCTCTTCAGCGGCAGCGCCATGAAGAACGTGCTGCCGGGCAGGCTGGCTTCGTCATAGCCGGGACTCTCCACCCAGATTTTACCACCGTGCGCCCGGACGATCTCCTTGCAGATGACTAGGCCCAGGCCCAGCCCGCCGCCCCGGAAGGCGACCTTGCTGGTGGAATGCAGGTGGGTGCTGTTCGCCGTGTAAAAGCTCTCGAAGATCAGCAGGTGATCCTGCGGATCGACCCCGATCCCGGTATCCCGCACGCTGATCACGGCCTGGCCGTCTTCCTCCACCGCCCGGATCGTGATCGTCCCGCCGTCGGGGGTGTATTTGATCGCGTTGCTCAACAGGTTGCCGAGGGCCAGGGCCAGCAAGCCCCGGTCGGCGTACAGCGTGGTCGGGGCCTGATCCAGCTCGGTCTGGATGGTCAGGCGGCGCTGCTCCAGCGGCAGGCGGTAGTCGTCCATCACGCGCGTCACCAGGTTGGCGACCTGGACGATGTTGAACACCGGCTCGGTCTGGCCGGAAGCCACGCGGCTGATCAGCAAAATCTCGCTGATCACGGCGGACATCCGGTCGATGGCCTGCACCAGGTTGACGATCAGGCCGCTGATCTCGTCGCTGTCCTGCATCATCTGGGTCACGATCGGGCTGGTCTGGAGCAGGCGGCCGTAGCCATAGATCAGGGTCAGCGGCGTGCGCAGCTCGTGGGCCGTGAGCTGGATGAAGGCCTCCTTCATGTTGTCCAGCTTCTTGAGCTGGCCGTAGGAGGCTTCCAGTTCGCGAATCTTGGCCTCCAGCCGTTCGACCACCTCCCGCGAGTAGGCCGCCTGGCCGCGCGCCAGCGTCTCCGCGTCGACGCGATCGCGCCGGCCCGCCAGATATTCACCGATCCGGCCCGGCAGGGCGTCCACGTCGATCGGCTTGACGATGTAGCCGTCCAGCCCGGCGGCGAAAGCCTTTTCGCGCTCGACCGCCTGGCCCTGGGCGGTGAGGGCCACAATCGGCGTCTCCTTGAACTGCTCCACGCTGCGCAGCCGGGTGGTGACTTCCCGCCCGGAGAGGTCGGGCAGGTTGATGTCCATCAGGATCAGGTCGGGCAGGCATTCCTGCGCCAGATCGATTCCGGAGAGGCCGGTGGCCGCCACCAGCACCCGATACCCCAGATGCTCAAGCATGCGCTTGACCAGGGTCTGGCTGGCGGGATCGTCTTCGATGTAGAGGATGGTGGATAAGGTAGAGCCTGGTGTGCTTGAGCCAGAGATCGTCACGTCGAACTCCGCAGGCTGCAAAAGACAAATCGCCGGGGCGGGCCTTCCCGCCCCGGCTGGGGGTCAGTTCAAGCCGCCCAGAATGGTCTGGAGCAGGTCCTCGTCCAGGGACGAGCCTTTCTGAAGCAGGGCCTGGATCTGCCCGCTGAGCCGTTCGCGCTCGTAAGCGGTCAGTTCCTTGGCCGTCAGAACGATGATCGGGATGTCACGCAGGTGCTCGTCGGCGTTGATCTGGTCGATGACCTGGAA
>JARKOQ010000047.1 GCA_029976005.1 Aggregatilineales bacterium
CCAAGAATCCAGATCGCGTAGCGCGGTGGGCGGGAGGATGCCGCCAGGAACATCAGCACGAAGCCCAGCACGTTCAGTCCCAGCAGCAGAAAAACGGAAATGGGCTGGCGGACGACGTCCCCGTTCTCCCAGAGCTGGAGAGAGGCGTTCCAGCACAGGATGCCGTGCGCGACCAACCCAAAGCGCAGAACCAGCGTGGCGAGCGATTGTCCAGTTGGCTGCCGTTCCGGGGGAGGGGCGGGACGGCGCGGCGCAGGCATGGACTGAGGGGGGGGGGGCTGGCGAGTGATCATGTACAGCCTTCCAAATCTACCCTGACGGTGTAGATGGTGTAGGGAATCGCAACCGAGGGCAAGGGGACGGATACGGGCTGGATTGGGCAGCCGGGAGCGAAGGACGCGGCGCGGTTGTCCACGATCCAGATGGCGGCGCGATCGGCGATCAAACGGCTCAGGTACTGGCGCAGCCGATCTTCAGGGAACAGGAACAGGTTGATCAGGCGCAGGTCCGGCCGCTGGCCTTCCACCTGCTGGAGGTACTCCAGAGGGGTGACATCCGCCCAGTTGGCGAAGACGATCGCATTCGCCGGGGCGGCTCGCATGAATGCCTCCGAGCGTTCGCGCACCGAGGTCTCGCGGCTGAGGTCCGCCCTGGGGAAGTTGACCAGCAGCAGTAGGGCGGGCAGCCCGGCCAGCACGGCGATCTGGACCGGCCGCCGGATACTGCGGGTCAGCTCGGTCAGGCCCAGTGCGAACGGGACAGTCCAGAGGAGCAGGGCCGGGCCGAACATCAGGTCCCGGTCACCCGCGCCGTAGGTTGTGTAGAAGTAGATGTAGGGCACGAAGGCAGCCAGCCAGACCCATAGGCGCGATCGGTGGCGGCTGGCGAGGACGACCAGCCCATACATACCGATCACCAGCCCGAACCCCAGGAAATTGGTCGCGAACAGGGTCAGCGTATCCCGCGCCTGAGACAGCGAAGGCAGCCAGCCTGCACTGAAGAAGAGTGAGTCAAACTGCTGGCCGCTGAGCATCCAGGCCAGTCCAGTAGGGGTGGTCAGATCGACGGCCTGGAAAGCGCCGTCGGCGGCATAGGTTCCCGCCAGGTTGTAGGATGGGTTGGCCGTGAATCGGAGTGGCAGATAAGCCCAGCTTGCCAGGATGATTGCGAGGGCGAGCAGGACGCCGGGGGCAATCCGGTGGATGGGGATGTGCTTCTGATAGACGGCGACGGCCACTCCAGGGAGCAGAAGCGCCGAGCTGGGATGGATTGCCAGCGCCAGTCCCCAGGCCAAACCGCCGAGCAAGCCGGCGCGGTGGTGCGAGCCGGGTTCTTCACCGGCCAGAGTCCACAGGCAGAACGCGATTGTGAGAATCTGGGGCGCGTAGACTTCGGTGAAAAGCCCGACCAGCCAGACCTGGTAGGACCAGGCGAACACCAGGGCGCTGCAAGCCGCCGGCCCGCGCGGCATGTCCAGCCGGCGCAGGCCCAGGAACAGGATGGCCACGCTCAGGGCGAGGCACAGGGCCGAGGACAGGTTGCCCAGCCAGCCGGGATCGTGCGCCGGCAGGGAGAGTACCAGCCGGAGCAGGATCAGGTACAGTGGATAGCCAGGGGCATGGACGATACCCTGGGTCCATGCCCCGGTCAGAAGCTCGGCGCTGTCGAGGGTATAGATGGTGGGGACCAGCGTGCGCAGCAGGATCAGCAGACTGAACGCGGCCAGTCCAAGACTGAGTGCCCGATCGGCAGGCAAACGTAAGCGTTCCATTGACTGGACGTGAATCGCCGCCGCCCGGCATTCGGCCAGGAGGAGCACTCCGCGCGCATGTTGTCCGAGGAGATCGGTTGTCGGGCCGGCCGGCGTTCCTAGTTGCTGCGATAGACCCAGATCGAGTTGCCGTTGGGAGCGACGAACAGCATCACCCGGTCGCTGGTCAGCACACCGCCCTGATACACGTTCAACTGGAAGACGCTGGTGCCTTCCGATGTGAACAGATAGTAGCCGCGCACCTCGCCGCCCGCGTAGGGCTGGGTGAACATACGGCGTCCCTCAGGGTTGGTGATGAACTGCGACTGGGGCGGCAGGAGAAGCCCTGTTTGAAGGTAGCGCTGGAATCCGGTCAGAAACGCCTGGGGCGGTATGCTGGCCACGGTGTATCCTGCCGGGGACATGATGGAAAAGACACTGCCGCCGCCGATCTGGCCGTATCCGCCCGCGCCCAGGTTGAAAATCCGGCCGCCGTAGGCTACATCGTTGACAAGCACAAATCCGATTCCGGGCAGTCCGGTGTAGACCGGCGGGGTTGGAGCCTGGTTATCATAGACCTGGGCGTTAGCCCACTGAAAGCCTTCCGCCGGAAGGCCAAGAACCACCACGATGGTGGCCAGAACGGCAATACTGACGACAATGGCGCGCACTCTGTATTTTAACACTGGCCTCTTCTCCCCAAAAATACTTTGCATGTCATTCGTCATTATACCGGAAATACAATTCGTGTTCATACCCGACCATGGTCACAGGTGGGGCTGGCCTGCGGTCGCCGGTTCCGGGCTGTGCGCGATCCCTGGGGTAGCTGGCGAAGCCTGCTTTGGGGTAAGATGAACGTGCATCGAACCGTCGTAGACGCTAGCCCCGCGCCGGAGTCACGGCACACGCCGGAGATTGCGCGGGACAGACGAGGAAGGGCATGAACCTGCCGACGGCTCCGCGCGATGCGCGTGATGGACGTGGTGAGGGTCGCAACAGCTTACTCAGCGAACGCGAGACCGAAGTGCTGGCCTACGTGGCGGCCGGATATTCCAACCGGGAAATCGCCCGCGAGCTGGTGCTCGCCCTGGGGACAGTCAAGACCCACATCCATAATATCTGTGGCAAGCTGGAGTCCAGCAACCGGACGCAGGCCGCGGCCCGCGCCCGCGAGATGGGTTTGCTCGATTCCGCGATTGGCCCGTGGGCCGGTGTCGCGCTGCCTTCCGAAGTATCCCCCAACCCATTCAAGGGGCTGCGTGCGTTTCAGGAAAAAGACGCCCAGGATTTCTTTGGGCGCGAAGCCCTGGTGGACCGGCTGCTGACCCGGTTGAGGGAGCCGGGATCGCAGGGGCGCTTCCTGGCGGTGATCGGCGCCAGCGGTAGCGGCAAGTCCAGCCTGGTCAATGCGGGCCTGATCCCGGCGCTGCGACGCGACTCCATTCCGGGATCGAGCCGCTGGCTGATCGTGGACATGATGCCCGGCAGCCATCCGTTCGACGAGCTGGAGGCGGCCTTGCTGCGCAGCGGCGGAACCCTTCAACCGGGGCACCTCGCCCAGCTTCAGCAGGACGAGCGCGGTCTGGCGCGGGCGCTATGGCGGGTGCTGCCCGACGATCCCACCGTCGAGCTGCTGCTGGTGATCGACCAGTTCGAGGAAGTGTTCACCCTGGTCGAGAACGAGGCGTCGCGCGGCCTGTTCCTGAGAAGCCTGCTCAACGCGGTGCTCGACCCTCACAGCCGCCTGCGCCTGATCGTCACGCTGCGATCCGATTACTACGACCGGCCGTTCGTCTACGAAGGGTGGGGCGACCTGCTGCAATATCGGCACGAGGTGGTTGTGCCGATGGCTCCCAGGGAACTGGAACGCGCCATCGTCGGGCCCCTCGATCGCGCCGGGATCACGGCCGAGAGCGGGCTGGTATCGACCATTATGCTGGACCTGGCGCGCGAACCCGGCTCGCTTCCCCTGCTGCAATACGCGCTCACCGAGCTTTTCGAGCAGCGGGAGCATGGGCAATTAACCCTGGGACTCTACCGGACCAGCGGCGGCGTGTTGGGCGCGCTGGCGCGCCGGGCCGATGCGTTGTACGGCGAACTATCGCCCGATGGGCAGATCGCGGCCCGGCGAATGTTCCTGAATCTGGTGGCGTTGGGAGAGACGAGCGAGGATGCGCGGCGGCGGGTGCCCTGGGACGAGATGATCCTGGCGGCTGGCGACGAGGAACTGGCCCGCCGGATCGGCCGGACGTTCGCCAAATACAGGTTGCTGACGTTCGATTATGACCCTGGGACGCAAGGTCCCGTCGTCGAGGTGGCCCACGAGGCGCTGCTGCGCGACTGGGACCGGCTCCGCGGCTGGATCGAGGCCAGCCGGGACGATCTGCGCACCCGGCGACAGCTTGCCCAGGCTGCGGCTGAGTGGCAGCAAGCCGGCAGCGATCCCAGTTACCTGCTGCATGGGGCGCGGCTGGTGCAGTTCGAGACCTGGGCGGAGGCGACGACCCTGATCCTGACGCCGGATCAGCAGGCCTACCTTCAGGCCAGCATTCAGGAGCGCCAGCGTCAAAACGCCCTGCGCAATGAACGGCTGGCTCAGCAGACTGCCGAGGATAAGCGCTCTCAGAAACGGTTTCGGCTGGCGGTCGGCCTGTTGATTGCCGCGCTAATTCCGTCGATCGTGCTGGCGGCGGTGGCGCTCAACCGGATTCAGGTGGCGCAGAATGCCCTCGACAGCGAGCAGGAGGCGCTGCTTGCCAGCGGGCTGAGTGAGGCACGCGCCCGGCGCGAGGCGGAGATCAGCCGGAGCCTCGGGCTGGCCGCCGACGCGCGGCTGGCCCTGGATGCCCACAATACCGGGCTGGCGATCGCGCTGGCCCTAGCGGCTGTCGAGATCGAGGAGCCTCCCCCGGAGGCGGCTCTTGTCTTGTCGGAGGCGGCCTACGCGCCGGGAGGGCAGTCGCTGCTGCTCGAACCCAACGAGGATCGATTCACCTGGGAGACGGCGTTCAGCCCGGACGGCAGGCAGGCGCTGCTGGCCCTGATGGACAACAGCATCGCGCTGGTCGACCTCGATACGGGGCGGCAGATTCGGCTGCGCGGGCATACCGGCGTCGTAACCAGCGTCAGCTTCAGCCCGGACGGCCAGCAGGCGCTCTCCACCTCGCAGGACGGCACGCTGATTCTTTGGAATCTCACCAACGGCGCTATCATTCACCGCCTGACCGGCCACGAGGATGTGGTCACAACGGCCGCCTTTGGGCCGGATGGCCGGACGGCGCTGTCAGGTTCTCTCGACCGGACGCTGATCCTGTGGAACCTGGTCGATGGTACGCCGATCCAGCGTATCAACGGCCACGAGCACATCATCTACAGCGTGGCCATCAGTCCGGATGGAAGGTACGCGCTGTCCGGCTCCGAGGACGCCATCGCTCGCCTGGTGGACCTGGAGACCGGGGCCGAAGTCTACCAGGTGCGCGGCGGCGCGTTTGTGACCGCCGTGGCCTTCAGCCCGGATGGCCGCCTCGGCATCGGGATTTTCGGCGGATGCATCCAGGTTTGGGAGATTGCGACCGGGCGGGTGGCGCGGACAATTGCCTGTCTGGCCGGTGATGGGGCGGCGCGCTGGGTGATGGCGATCAGTACGGATGGGCGCAGCCTGATCACCGGTTCGGCGCTTGGGTTGGTCCAGGTGTGGGACATCGCTACCGGGGAAGAGCGCTTGAGGTTGGTTGGACACAACCAGAATGTTAACGGTCTGGCGTTTGGCCCGGATGGGGCGACCGCGCTGTCCGGCTCCAACGATGGCAGCGTGCGCCGCTGGGACTTGCGGAACGGAGCGGAGACCGCGGCCTGGGAGGATGTGGTTCCGGGCAGGGTTGCCGATGGCGCCCTCGCGTTGGACGGGCATGTCGCCTTCATCGCGCTTCAGGACGACGTGGGCGGCGAGATCGCCTGCCCGCTGTACTGGCTCGATCTGGATCAGGGCGCTCCGGCCGTGTGTCTGACCGGCCACAACAGACCGGTGAATGTCCTGGCAGTCAGCCCGGATGGGACGCGCGTCCTGTCCGGCGACGAGGGCGGATCGCTTCGCGTCTGGGATGCGGCCACCGGCACGCTGATCGATCGGTTAGAAGCGCAGGCCGGACCTGTCCGGGGGATCGCGTTTAGCCCGGACGGCCGGTTCGCCTATGCGGTTTCCGGTGGGGCGAACATGTCCAGGGCGATCCGGAACGTGCTTGTCCGCTGGAACGTCGACGCCGGACAGGAGGTGCTGCGCTGGGTCAGCGACGCGGCGGAACTGCGCCACCTGGCCGTGAGTCCCAACGGCATGGGACTGCTGGCCGGAGGAGGGAATTCGCTGCTGATGTTCGATGCCCAGCTTGGGCAGGTCATCCGGCGTTTCGAAGATGGATCGATGGCGGGGCCGGGGGTGCTTGGCGTGGTCGCGTTCAGCCCGGATGGCAGCCAGATCCTGAGCGCGGCCGGCGACGCGACGCTCATCCTGTGGGACGCCAATACCGGCGCGCGCATCCGCAGTTTTGCCGGGCATACGGACAGCGTGCTGGATGTCGACTTCAACCCGCACGGGACGAAGATGCTGTCTGCTTCGGCGGATGGGAGTCTGATTCTGTGGGATGTCGGCTCCGGGCAGCCCCTGCGCCGCTATACCGGATCGGGCGAGCCGTTCGTGCAGGTCGAGTTTGCCGCCGATGGCTTGTCGGCGCTTTCCGTGACGGGGGATGGCTCGCTTCAGCGCTGGACGATCAGCGACTCGCTGCCCGATCTGCTGGCCTGGGTGCGCGCCAATCGCACCGTGCGGGAACTGACCCCGGCGGAGCGCAGTCTGTACGGCATCCCGGAGCCGGACGGCGGCGATTCGCAGCCCTGAGAATCGCCCAGGCGCAAATAAACCCCCCGTAAACCTCACGAATCAACCTTTGGATACATGACAT
>JARKOQ010000070.1 GCA_029976005.1 Aggregatilineales bacterium
CGCGAGACGACTTCCAGGCCGGGGCAGCTCTCGCTCAGGTAGGCGTTGAAGCCCGCGCCGCGATCCCGCGCCGCCGACGTGCCCGCGATGCCTTCCAGCTCCACGACCTTGCCCGCGCCGCCCAGGGCGTTGCACAGGAACCAGCCGGCCATGCTGCCGCCCGCCACGTTGTCGGAAGCGATGTGGCTCACCACCTCGCCGCCGCTTGCGCCACGGTCAATGGTGAAGACCGGGATGCCGGCCTCATTCGCCGCCAGGATCGAGGGCACGATCGCGTCGGCGTCGGTCGGGTTGACCAGGATCGCGTCCACACCCTGCGCGATCAGGTCCTGCATGTTGGCCGCTTCGGTGGCCGGGTCATCCTGCGAGTCGACCACGACCAGCTCCACGCCCAGGGCGTCCGCCGCCGCCTGCGCGCCGTCGCGCAGGGTGACGAAGAACGGGTTGTTCAGCGTCGAGAGCGACAGGCCGAGGGTGAAACCGTCCTGGGCATTCGCCAGCGCCATCGGAGCCAGCAAAGCCACCAGCATCACCAGGATAAAGAATTTCCGAGACATGCTTCCTCTCCTTCTGACTTGACTTTTATTTTCTTGCTGCAAAACGGGTCGTGACCCACATCGGCACTCGCGCCGGAGCGCGACTCCGTCACTACCTTCAAGACCATCTGGACTGCGCTCAGCGAATGGCGCGGTGCAAAATCAGCGCCAGGGCGATCACCCCGCCCTGCACCACGCCCTGATAGAAAGAAGGCACGTTCAGCAGGTTCAGGCCGTTGCTGAGCACGCCAATGATCAGGACGCCGATCAGCGTGCCCAGCAGGGAACCTTCCCCGCCCTCGAAACTGGTCCCACCCACCACGACCGCCGCGATGGCATCGAATTCGAACCCGGCCCCGGCCGTCGGCTGGGCGGAGTTCAGGCGGGCGATCAGGATCGCCCCCGCCAGGCCGGAGAGCGCCCCGATCACGACGTAAACAAAGGCCGTGATGCGGCGGGTCGCCAGCCCGGTCAGGTAGGCGGCCGTCTCGTTGTCGCCCAGGGCCTGGATGTAACGCCCCAGCGCCAGGTGATTGAGCAGCACGTAGCCGCCCAGAAAAACCAGCCCGGCTACGATGATCGGCATCGGGATCGGCCCCAGGAAACCCGTCCCGATCTGGCGAAAGCCCTCGCCCAGCCCGGTGATCGGCTGGCCCTCGGTATACGACAGCGCCAGCCCGCGCGCGAAGGTCATCATGCCCAGGGTGGCGATGAAGGGGGGGATGCGAATCACGCTGACCAGCAGGCCGGAGATCAACCCCAGCCCGCCGCCGATCAGCAGACACAGCCCCAGCGCGGGCAGCGGCGCCCAACCCCTGGTCAGCATGTCGGCCGTGATGACCGTCGCCAGAGCCAGGATCGAGCCGACCGAGAGGTCGATCCCGCGCGTCATGATCACCAGCATCATGCCCACGGCGATGATGCCGTTGATGGACGACTGGCGCAGGACGTTGAGCAGGTTATCCGGCGTGAGGAAGCGATCCGAGGCCAGGGTCAGCGCCAGGCAGAGCAACCCAAACGAGAGCAGCAGCCCGTAGCGCTGGAAGAAGGCCCGCCAGTGGAAGGCCCGCGCCGGGGTCGAGACACTCAGGGCGCTCATCAGAAGACCACTCCCGCCACCAGGATGATGTTGGCGTAGGGGGTGCATTCCCCCGTGCGGACGATGGCCCGCGCGGCGCGCGTCTGGCGCTTGAAGTCCTCGTGAGGCAGCGTCCGCACGGGGACGTCACCCAGCACCTCGCGCAGGGCGGCCCTTAGCTGCGGGCTGTGCCCGGCCATCTCCTCGGCGATGACGACCTCCTGGATCGCCAGCTCCTCCAGCACGGCGCGCAGCACGTCCAGCAGCGGCGGCAACCCGGCCCGGACGGCCAGATCGATGCGCTGCGGCCCGTCGGGAATGGGCAGCCCGGCGTCCGCGATCACCAGGGTATCCGTATGCCCCAGGCCGGCGATGGCCGCCGACAGGGGCTGGTTGAGCAGCGGGGTCTTCTTCACGGGTGTTTTCCTCCGGGAACTCCACACGAATCGCGCTCGATCAGGGTCACCGGCAGCCGCTCGTGGCGAGCCGGGACATCACGGGATTGCAGGCGCTCCAGCAGCAGCCGCACCGCCGCCTGGCCGATCGCCTCGGTTGGCTGGCCGATCGTGGTCAGGCGCGGCACGCTGTACTGGGCCAGGGCGATGTTGTCGAACCCGACCACGGACACGTCCGCCGGGACGCGCAGCCCGGCTTCGTGGATGGCGCACAGCGCGCCAACCGCCATCAGGTCGTTGCACACGAAAAGCGCGGTCGGCGGCTCCGGCAGGGCCAGCAGAGTCCGGGCGGCCTGGTAGCCGCCTTCGTGCTGGAAGTCGCCGCTCAGGATCAGGCGCTCATCGACAGCCAACCCTGCCTCCACCAGCGCCCGCCGATACCCGACCACGCGCCCGGCGCTGGAGGTGAGCTGCGAGGGGCCGCCGATGCAGGCAATGCGCCGGTGGCCGAGGCCGATCAGGTGGCGGGTCGCCAGCACGCCGCCGCCCTGGTTATCGGTAAACACCGTGTCGATCGTGGCGGCGTAGGCTTCGCCCGGCGAACGGTCGACCATGACCACCGGGGCGTGCCGCGCCGCCAGGAAGCGCAGCGCCTCCTCGTATGCGCCGGTGGAGACCAGCAGAATCCCATCGACCTGCTTGGAGAGCAGGACGTCCAGGTAGGCCAGTTCGCGTTCGGCCAGCTCGTTGGCGTTGCCCAGGATGACGTTGTAGCCGTGATCGAAGCAGGCCGCCTCGATACCCAGCAGAATTTGAGCGAAGAAGGGGTTGGCGCTGTTGGGGAGCAGCACACCCAGCGTGTGGGTGCGCCGGTTGCGCAGGCTGCGCGCCAGCCGGTTGGGCTGGTAGTCCAGCTCGGTCATGGCGTCCAGCACACGCGCGCGCGTCGCCGCGTTCACGTGGCGGGTGTTGTTGATCACGTGCGAGACGGTCGAGATGGACACACCGGCTCGCTCGGCCACATCGCGAATGGTGGACACGGCATCACTCCTGATGTGGGCACTTTAACCAGATCACTGGCGCGTATTACACATAGAAAACGTTTGCGCAATCGTTTCTAGCGTAACATGACTCGGACAATAGAGTCAAGGGCTTTTGTTCAAATTGACGATGGAGCTGGCGGCATCAAAGCGGCAAGCGGCAGGCGCAAGGCGAAAAACAGGGCTGGCCTCGCCGCAAGAGTCGCGGGTGGATGGCGGTCTAGAAGCTGATCCGATCACGCGGCTGGACGACCGGCCGGTCGTCCCTACCGCCGACGGCGAACGGCCCGGCCTGTGATGTATGGCAGCCATTGGCGTGCTACCCAACCCTTGCCCCCCGCCCGTTTCTACAGTACAACCCCCGCCAGATTCGCGTTCACGATTCCGCAGGCTCGCCCCGTCCTCCCAATGCGCGGCGGGCTACCTTCACGAGGCAGCGCGATGAACCCCTTGGCATCCCAAGCGGCCGCCCTGGCCGGCCAGATCACGGCCTGGCGGCGCGACTTTCACCAGCACCCGGAAGTGGGCTTTCAGGAAGTGCGCACGGCGAGTGTAATCGCCGCCGAGTTGCGCGCCCTCGGCCTGGAGGTGCGCACCGGAGTCGGCCAGACCGGCGTGGTCGGCCTGCTGGAAGGCGCGACCGAGGGGCCAACCGTGCTGATCCGCTGCGACATGGACGCCCTGTCCATCCTCGAGGAAAACAACGTCCCCTACGCCTCCACCGTGCCGGGCTGCATGCATGCCTGCGGCCACGACGGCCACATGGCGATCGGCCTGGGCGTGGCGACTCTGCTGGCTGCCCACCAGGGCCGGATGCGCGGCCGGGTCAAGTTCGTCTTTCAGCCGGCCGAGGAGCCAATGGGCGGGGCACAGGCGATGATCGAAGACGGGGCGCTGGACGCGCCTTCCCCGGACGTGGCGCTCGGCCTGCACCTGTGGAACGGGCTGCCGATCGGCCGGGTAGCGGTCACGACGGGACCGGTCATGGCCGGGGCGGAGACGTTCGCGATCCAGATCGATGGCCACGGCGGCCACGCGGGTTTGCCCCACGAGACCCGCGACCCGGTCGTCGCCGCCGCGCATGTCGTGGCCGCCCTGCAAAGCGCCGTCAGCCGCAACCTGGACCCGCTTGAAGCGGCGGTGCTGTCCGTGACCGGCCTCCAGACCGGCACGGCCGCCAACGCGGTGCCGATGAGCGCCCGCCTGAGCGGCACGATCCGCACCTTCACCCCGCCGACGCGGGCGCTCCTGCTGGACCGCCTGGAGACGATCGCGACCGGCGTGGCCGGGGCGCTGGGCTGCGCGGCCCGCGTCGAGGTCGCCCAGGAAGCGCGGCCGGTGGTCAACGACCCGGCCGTCGCGGCGCGGGTGCGCCAGGTCGCGGCCGATCTGTGGGGCGAGACGGCCCTGGCCGAGGGCTACCGCACCACCGCCGCCGAGGACATGGCCTACTTCCTGGAGCGCGTGCCGGGCTGTTACGTCCTGCTCGGCGCGGCCAACGCCGAACGCGGCCTGGACTTCCCCCACCACCACCCGCGCTTCGACTTCGATGAAACGGCTTTGATTCACGGCGCGGCCCTGCTGGCCTGCGCCGCCGCCACCTATCTGCTGCCCCAGGAGGGGGCCTGATCCATGCCCGACGGCTCGCTGCGTGACCTGTTCCTGCTCGACCCAGACGTGACCTTCCTCAATCACGGCTCGTTCGGGGCCTGCCCGCGCCCGGTGTTCGAAGCCTACCAGCGCTGGCAGCTCGCCCTGGAGCGCGAGCCGGTCGATTTCCTCTCCCGCCGGGCCGATGGGCTGCTGGCCGAGGCGCGGGCCGCGCTGGGGGCTTACCTCCACGCCGACCCGGAGTCGCTGACCTTCGTGCCCAACGCCACCGCCGGGATGAACACCGTCGCCCGCTCGCTCGACCTGCGCCCCGGCGACGAAATCCTGACCACCGATCACGAGTACGGCGCGGTCGACCTGACCTGGCGCTACGTCGAACGGCACAGCGGGGCGAAGGTCGTGCGGGCCGCGATCCCGCTGCCGGTCACGACCCCCGCCGAGTTCGTCGACCAGTTGTGGAGCCGCGTCACCCCCCGCACGCGTCTGATCTCGATCAGCCACATCACTTCCCCCACGGCCCTGATCTTCCCCGTGGCCGAGGTTTGCCGCCGGGCGCGGGCGGCGGGCATCCTGACAGCGGTCGACGGCGCGCACGCGCCGGGCCAGATCGACCTGGACCTGGAGGCCCTCGGCGCGGACTTCTACACCGGCAACTGCCACAAGTGGCTGTGCGCGCCCAAAGGCTCGGCTTTCCTGTATGCCCGGCCGGAACATCACGCCCAACTCGACCCGGTCATCATCAGTTGGGGCTGGGAGGAGGGCAACAGCTTCGTGCAGCGCACCCAGTGGCAGGGCACGCGCGACCTGGCCGCCTTCCTGGCCGTGCCGGACGCGATCGCCTTCCAGCAGGCCCACAACTGGGCTGCCGTTCGGGCTGAATGCCACACCCTGGCCCTGGAGACGCGCCGCCGGATGGCCGAGCAGACCGGCCTGGCGCCGATCAGCCCCGACTCGGCGGAGTGGATCGGCCAGATGGCGGCCATGCCGGTGCCCGGCTGCGACGCGCAGGAACTCGCCCGCCACCTGTGGGAAGACCACCGGATCGAAATCCCGGTCGTGCAATGGGGCGGGCGCACCTTCGTGCGCATCTCCGTGCAGGGCTACAACACCCCGGCCGAAGCCGACCGCCTGCTGGCCGCCCTGGGCGAGCTTTTGCCGGTGCGGTAAGACAAAAAGCACCTCACCGCGGAGGGCGCGGAGAACGCAGAGGAAGAACAAGGCGTTTTGCTTTTCTCCGCGTCCTCCGCGCCCTCTGCGGTGCAAGTCTTTCTTATTTTCGCTTTTCTTCGCGTTTTTCCTTTGCGTTCCTGGCGTTTTGGCGGTTCGTTCTGTTTTTCCGCTCGCGGCTGGCCCATGAAACCGAACCGTGCTAATATGGCTCGCGGACACAAACCAACGCGCGCCGATCGCACCGCGCCCATTCCACGGTGAAACCTATGCCCGCCTCCCAACCCGCCCACGTGCTGAAATCGGTCTTCGGCTACGATGACTTCCGCCCGCTCCAGCAGGCCGTGATCGACAACGTCCTCGCCCGGCGCGACACGCTGGTGATCATGCCCACTGGAGGCGGCAAGTCGCTATGTTACCAGGTTCCGGCCCTGATCTTCCCCGGCCTGACGGTGGTCGTCTCGCCCCTGATCGCGCTGATGAAGGACCAGGTGGAGCAATTGCGCGCGCTGGGGGTGGCGGCCCTCTTTCTGAACAGTTCCCTCTCCCCCCAGGAATACCAGGCCGGCATGGCGCGCGTGCGGCGCGGTGAGGTCAGGCTGCTGTACGTGGCCCCGGAAACGCTGCTCACGCCGCGCCTGTTCGACCTGCTGGCCGGGCTGCCGCTGGACTGCCTGGCGATCGACGAGGCACACTGCATCTCGGAATGGGGCCACGACTTCCGGCCGGAATACCGCCGGCTGGTGGAGGTCCGCCAGCGTTTCGGGCGGGCGGTCTGTCTGGCCCTGACCGCCACCGCCACGCCGCGCGTCCGGCAGGACATCAAGACCACGCTGGGCTTTCAGGACTCCAACGAGTTCGTGGCCAGCTTCGACCGCCCCAACCTGCGGATCGAGGTCGCGCCCAAGATCGACGCCACGCGCCAGATCGTGGACTTTTTGCAGACCGTCCCCGGCCAGGCGGGGATCATCTACTGCTTCAGCCGCAAGCAGGTGGACGGGCTGGCCGCCGTCCTGAATCACCAGGGTTATACCGCGCGGCCGTATCACGCCGGGCTGGACGACGCCGTCCGCAAGGCCAATCAGGAAGCCTTCATCCGCGACGACGCCCAGATTATCGTCGCCACGATTGCCTTCGGGATGGGCATCAACAAGCCCAACGTGCGCTTCGTGATCCACCACGACCTGCCCAAGAGCATCGAAAGCTACTACCAGGAGATCGGCCGCGCCGGGCGAGACGGCCTGCCGGCCACCTGTCTGCTGCTCTACAGCGCGGGCGATGTCATCAAGCAGCGCATCTTCATCGACGAAAAGACGGGCACCGAGCGCCAGGCCGCCGAGCAGCAACTCCAGGCGCTCGTCCGCTACGCGGAGAGCGTCGTCTGCCGCCGCGTCCCGCTGCTGGCATACCTGGGGGAGCGCTACACGGCGGACAACTGCGGCATGTGCGACTACTGCCAGCCGGATACCTCCCGGCCGGAAGTGGACATCACTGTCCTGGCTCAGAAGTTCCTGTCGTGCGTCGCGCGCGCCGGGGAAGCCCACGACGCCAGCGCCATCGCCGACATCCTGACCGGCTCCCGGCGCAAGACGCTCCTGGCGCGCGGCCACGACCGGCTGTCCACCTACGGGATCGGCACGGAGCTGAAGCGCGAGCAGTGGCGGCTCCTTGCCCTCCAGTTGATCCGCAAGGGGCTGCTGACCGCGCATGGAACCTCCCAACA
>JARKOQ010000073.1 GCA_029976005.1 Aggregatilineales bacterium
ACCTGAAGGACGCCGCGCGGCGGCGAGTGACAGACCGGACACAAGCCAGAGAGCGAGGGAATCATGACCACTGGCGCAGACACCTACAAAAACAGCGACGGCAAGTCCGTGCACGTGAACCTGTTGTACAGCGTGGCGGCCCGGCAGGTCGCCGTCGTCGACGGCTTCCTGGGTATCACGGCCGAAGCGGGCGAGTCGGGCGAGACCGTCGCCTTGCTGCTCGACCCGGTGGAGTACCAGTTCACGGTACCGAGCAGCCTGAGCGTGAGCAAGGGCGATACCGTGTACATCACCGTGGCGGACCTGACCGGGCATACCCCGGACGATACCGCCTACTCGACCAGCGCGGGCAGCGGCAAGGTGGCGCTCTTCAAGGCCACGGCCGCCAAGGACAGCAACCACGTCGTCACCGGCATCCTGTGCGTCCTGTAGCGCGAGCCGCAGGCGACTGACCGGGCAGACCTAGACAGAAACGGAGACCAACCATGGTCAAGTTCATCACCAAAGAGCTGCTGGCCAAGCAGCGGCCGCAGGCGACCTTCAAGCCGGGCGTGGACCTGAGCAAGGAGATCAAGGTGCGGGAGCAGGGGCCGCTTTCCGTGGCCGAGTTCGTCGGGGCGGGCGACTTCGCGTCCGCGTTCTACACGCGGCAGCAGTACGAGGTCGACGCCGGACGCGACGAAGAGCCGATCCTGTACAACTCGATTTACAACGTCATTACCGATCCCAATCTGCCGGAGACCCTGAATATCAATACGCTCGGACCGGGCGGCATGGTGTTCGAGGAAATCAAGGAAGGTGGCGAGGTCGTCTTCTCGACCGTGGGCGAAGGCAGCAAGTCCGTCACGATCAAGCAGTACGGCCTGGGTCTGGAGTACACGAAGAAGCTCTTCATGTTCAACAAGACCTGGGCGCTGGCGCCGATCGAACGGTGGGTGGGCACGGCGTTCAACGCGCTGATGAACCACCTGCACTTCTACCCGATCCTGAGCTACAGCTACGCGGCGGCCAACCAGACGCCGGCGCACAGCGACACCACGCTGTCCAAGGAAGAGCTTTACCTGCGCACCATCGAAGACGCCATTGTCGCCAGCGTGGCTGATACGACCCACCCACGGCGCGGGCCGTACGACCTGCTGATCGCCACGGGCGACATGTTCATGGTCGAGCGCGCGCTCCAGCGCCGGCTCCAGGATGGGATCGACGTCCGGTCGAGCGCGGTCAACCGCATCCAGAATGTCATCGTCTACGACGGCTGGACGTCGACCCGTGGCAAGAAGCCCACAACCTACCCCGGCGTGAGCGGTGGCAAGGCATACCTGATCAGCAAGCAGTATGCCGGCGTTGACTTCCAATCCTATGTCAAGCAGGCCCTCCAGAGTCAGCGTGGCGACGGGGACCTGAGCCGCTTCATCGTTGAGCAGGTCGTCTACGACGCCTGGTTTGGCATCTACAGCGGCCCGGCGGCGGCGGTCGAGGAGATTACCTGGCCGTCGTAGGTTAGGCCAGCCTTTTGCGTGAGTGAGGCGGGGCGCGGCTCCGCCTGTGAAAGGGCAGCAGATGCCAACCCAGACGCAGATCGACCGGCTGCTGGCCGACCTGGGCGCGAACGCCGACACGTTCGAGAGCGAGGAGATCACCGACCTGTTCACCCGCGCGGGCGAGGACTACCCGGCGGGCAGCCAGGCGGTGATCTTCGCCGCGGCGCGGGTTTACGGGGCGCGGCAGCTCATCGCCAAGCTGACACCGCAGCTCGTCAAGTACAAGCAGGGCGACAGCAGCGAAGACCCGACGCCGGTCCTGGACGGGCTGAAGGCGCTGCTGAGCCTGTACGAAAAGGCGCTGACGGCAACCCTGGGCAGCACGCAGACCCAGGTCCGGTTCGCCGGGCTGCGGCGCAAGCCGACCTACGAGAAGGAGTACCCGGACTCGTGAACGCGCGTGACGAGGTGATAAACATCAGCGCGCCGCAGTGGGACCCGTACGACAGCTACGGGATCGTGGCGTGCCAGCTCGCCCGGCACCTGACGCGGATGGGCGTGACCGTCAACGCGCTCCAGCTCGACGGTCAAATTCAGCACGCGCAGCAGGACGCCGAAGTGCGGGCAGCGATCGGGCACCCGATCCGGCCCAGCCTGGGCGGGCTGCTGCTGGGCTACCCGACCGAGTTCACGGCGCGGGGCTACCCGCTGCTGACGCTGGGGCCGGGGGTGGCGGTGACGATGTTCGAGAGCACGCGCCTGCCGGACGGATGGGCCGAGGCGCTCAACCAGACGTGCCAGGCGGTGGTGGTGCCGTCGGCGTGGCTGGTGGGGGTGATGTACGAAAACGGGGTGCGCGGCCCGGTGCACGCCTTCCCGCTGGGGGTGGACGAGGACTACCAGCCCCTTGAGCGGCGCGAGGACCGGCCGTACACCTTCCTGGCGATCGCCGACCGGGGCGAGCGCAAAAGCTGGTTCGAGACGGCGGACGCTTTCGTAGCCGCGTTCGGGAAGCGCACGGACGTGCGCCTGATCCTGAAAACGCGCAAGACGACGGCCCTGCCGAGGCTGGCCAACCGCAACATCGAGGTGGTGACGGATGACCTGGACGCGGCGGGGATGCGGGCGCTTTTCGCGCGGGCAGACTGTATGGTCTGGGCGAGCAAGGGCGAGGGGTTTGGGCTGCCGCCGCGCGAGTTCGCGGCCACGGGCGGGGTGGTGCTGGCGACGGCGTGGAGCGGCAGCGCGGACGACCTGGAGGCCTGGGGTTGGCCGCTGAACTTCGAGCTGGTGCCGGCCTGGCCGAATCACCCCCGTCACCGGGGACTGGGGCTGTGGGCGCAGCCGGTGAAGGACGACCTGGTGGCCAAGATGCGCTGGGTGGCGACGCGGCCGGCCGAAGCCCAGGCCAGGGCGGCGGAAGCCCCGGCGGCCATCCGGCGGCTGTACCGCTGGGAGCAGTTCGCGGCGCAGGTGTGGGCCGTGTGGCTGGGCGCGGTGGAAGACTGGGAGGCGGAACGATGCCTGACATCCACGCCTATCTGAGCAGCGGAGTCGTCGACGCGGAGGCGCGGGCCGCGCGGGCCTGGCGGCGCATCCAGCACAAGCCGAGCAGTATCACGGTGACGCGGGGCAGCACGACGCTTGCCGCGCAGACCGTGCGGCTGGACTGGAAGACCGTGCGCGAGGTGCGGGGCGTGGCCGGAGCGGCAGCCGAGCGCGAGCTGGTGATCCTGGGCGTGTCCGGGCACCCGGACGCCACCATCGAGGACACGGACCTGGTGCGCGGCGACCGCTTCAGCACCGGCGGGGCGATCTACCAGGTGAAGGACGTGGTGAGCTATCCGGGCGAGATCCAGGCGACGGCGGCGCGGATGACATGAGCCTCACGGTGCGGATCGAATGGGAAGGCGTGGAGGAGATGGCCACCAACATCCAGGCCTACGGGGACGCCGTGGTGCGGGCCGTGGGGCAGGTGGCGGACTACTTCGCCCCGGTGATGGAGGCCTACGCCAAGGAGCACGCGCCGTGGCGAGATAGATCAGGCAATGCCCGGCAGACGCTCAACGCCTTCGTCGAGGACCTGAGCGAAGAGGTCGTCGCGATCTACCTGGCGCACGGCATGGACTACGGGAAGTACCTGGAGCTACGGAACCAGTCCAGATATGCCATCGTTTGGCCCACGATAGAGGCCCATCTGGGCGAGATTGAAGGCATGCTGAGGAGCGTTTTTTCATGACAACCCCACCCAACCACCGGAGTCTGGCGAGCGTGATGATGGCGATCAATGGGCTGGGGGTCCAGCACCCGGAGCTGCCAGCGCTGCGCCAGCGCGCGCTGGCGATCTTCCAGGACGGGCGGGACCTGCGCGGGCCGGCCAGCGTGGCGATGGTGTTCTGGGCGGCGATCCAGCGCGGGGCGACGGCGGTCGAGATGCTGGCCGCGCCGGCGGTGCAGGTGTTGCGGCTGGCGAGGCTGTTCGAGCAGGAGGCCTACGAGCTGAAGCGGCTGACGGCCGCGCCGATCGACGAAAAGCGGGTGGCCCGGCGGGACAGGAGAGCGCGACGTGACTCTGCCGACGAATAAACTCCCGGCGGCCGTGCGGGCCGTCCTGGAGGGGGACACGATCCTGACCACGGCCCTGACGGGCGGCATCTGGGACGCGGACGAACTGCCACGCGAGGGCCTGCCGGCGGTGACGACGATCTGGAACGGGGCGGCGCTGAAGCCGGTGATGGTGCTGCGCTGGGAGGGCGACCAGCCCCGGCGCGAGCTGGACAAGGCGGGGCGGCGCTTCCTGGCGGTGTGGGTCTACCAGGACACGGGGCGGAGCACGATTGAGACGGTGCTGCGGCGGGTGCGGGCGCTCCTGCACCAGAAGTACTTCAACACCAACGAAAACAGCGCCGCAGTGGGCCGCTGGGTCGGGGACCTGGGCGAGTTCACGGCGGACGAGCTGGGCGGCGCCCAGGGCGACCGGGCGCGATTCGAATTCACGTACGCAGGCAGATAAGGAGCAGGGCAATGGCTTTCGGAGACAAACCCCTCAGTTTGAAGCTGGTGTCTGTGGCGGGACTCACGGGCGGGAGCTACGGGACGGCCCAGGAAGTGGGCAACGAAACCAAGATGACGATCAAGCTGAACCTGATCTCATCCAAGCTGGCCGGGCGGCAGGGACGCACCGCGGCGGTGGCGACCTTCGCGCAGGACGCGGACGTGGTCATCACGGCGGGCGGGCTGCCGTGGGACGCGCTGGCGGTGATGCTGCCGATCACGGTCTCGGAGTCGGGCACGACCCCCAACCAGATCAAAAAGACCAAGCTGGGGGCGGGCAGCAACTACCCGTACTTCGGGGCGGTGGGAGTCACGTTCGACGACGACGGCGGCGACACGCACTTCGCCTTCCCGAAGCTGAAAGTGACCGAGATGCCGGAGTGGGAGCTGGACGGGGAGGGCAACGCCTTCCTGAGCGGCGAGATCACGGCCGTGGCGGCCTGCGACGACAACGGCTACATCCTGTACCCGGTGAGCCACGAGACGGCGGCGACGGTCAACTTCAGCACGATCTTCAGCTAGACCTCACCCCCGGCCCCTCTCCAAAAATTGGAGAGGGGAGAAGACAGGAGGGGGCAGGAGGCGATCGGGCAGGACTATCTGTGAACGGTTTACAGATAGCGGACAGACAGAAAGGCAGGCTGTATGGCAAACACGACAGGCGCGGCCTGGCGCAGGGCGATCGAGGTCTCGCTGCCGAGCGGGAACGTGGCGCTGCTGCGCAAGCCGGACGTGTTCAACCTGGTGATGGGCGACGGCGACGTGCCGGAGTTCTTCAGCGCCCAGGTGATGGCCGGGCTGAAGGGCAAGGCAGCCCCGGAGGCGGCGGCCCCGGAAACGGCGGACGACCTGCGCGGGTACAGCCGCCTGCTGGACACGGTGGCGCGGGCCTGCTTCGTGCACCCGCGCATCGTGGACAAGCCCGAAGGCGAGATGGGCGAGGACGAGATCGGGCTGGAACACCTGGCCTTCGCGGACAAGGTGGCCGTGTTCCAATGGGCCATGGGCGGCGAGGAGAGCCGCGCCGCCCAGTCCTTTCTTGAAGCACAGGGCGCAGGTCTGGACGCTCTACGGGCAGGCGGAGACGTTCCGGCAGAACCCGGCGGACCTGCTGGGGCTGAGTGAGCCGTGGATCCGCTGGCAGTTCGAGCGGGCCGTGTGGTCGCTGGGACGGTACGTGGAGGGCCAGATTCACGGGATGCGGATGGCCCGGCACAAAAACGG
>JARKOQ010000080.1 GCA_029976005.1 Aggregatilineales bacterium
AATCGGATGCCGTGATCAACCCTTTTTCTCCATGTTTTTCTCTGCGTTCTCCGTGTCCTCTGCGGTGAAATGCCTTTTTCTCTTGGCGTTCCTGGCGTCTTGGCGGTTTAATTGTCTTTGGCAGATCGGCCCTGTTTCCCCCGGAGGCGACACAATGTCCCTGACCATCCAGACCCCGACCCTGATCCTCAACGAGGCCATCGTGCGCCGCAACATCGCCCGCATGGCCGAGAAAGCCCGCCGCAGCGGGGTGCGCTTCCGCCCGCACTTCAAGTCCCACCAGTCGGCGGCGATCGGGGAATGGTTCCGCGAGGAGGGCGTGACCGCGATCACGGTCTCCTCGGTGCGCATGGCGGCCTACTTCGCCGACCACGGCTGGGACGACATCACGATCGCCTTCCCGGCCAACTGGCTCGAAATCGACGCCATCAACGCCCTGGCGGCGCGCGTCAAGCTGGGCCTGACGGTCGAATCGACCGAGACGGCGGCCTTCCTGGCCGAACACCTGACCGCGCCCGCCGCCATCTGGCTCAAGACCGACACCGGCTATGGCCGGACCGGGATTCTCTGGGACAACTTCGCCTACCGGGCGGAGGTCGCCGCCATCATCGCCGCCGCGCCGCTGCTGACCCTGCGCGGGATGATCGTCCACAGCGGGCACAGCTACCGCATCCGGGGCGACCACGCCGCGATCCGGGCCGTCTACGCCGAGACAGTGGCGCGCCTGAGCGCCGCCCGCGCCGCGCTGGCCCAGGCTGGCTACGGCCAGGTCGAGCTGTCGATCGGGGATACGCCCACCTGCTCGGTCGTGGACGACCTGAGCGCGGTGGACGAAATCCGCACGGGCGGCTTCGTCTTCTACGACATCAAGCAGGTCTACGTCGGCTCGTGCACGGTCGAGGACGTGGGGATTGCCCTGGCCTGCCCGGTGGTCGCCCTCCACCCGGAGCGTAACACGATCGTGCTGCTGGGCGGCGGGGCCTACCTCTCGAAGGACTTCATGCCCTACGCGGATGGCACGCCGTGTTACGGCGAGATAGCCCTGCGCGGTCCGGACGGCTGGCACACCGGGCTGGTGCCGGGCTGCTACGTCAAGATCGTCTCGCAGGAGCACGCCATCGTCCACGCCACGCCGGAGCTGCTGGCCCAGGTCAAGGTGGGCGACGTGCTGATGGTCCTGCCCTCGCTGGGCTGCATGACCGCCAACGAGATGAAGGCGTACTGGACGCTGGACGGCAAGCTGCTGCCGATGATGGGCTATTGCGGGTAGCGATCAGCTTTCAGCGGTCAGCCATCAGCTTTCAGCCCAAAACAGGGGGGAGATCGTTCGAAGGACCGTCCCGCCCTACGGGCCTATCAGGAGCTAACAGCTAAAAGCTAACCGCTGATCGCTTTTAACCAAGAACCAACCACCAGAAACCAGGAACCGTATGTCCACCATCACCTGCCTCGTCAACAACACCGTCCACTTCGCCTCTCCCTGCTGGGGGGAGCACGGCCTGTCGCTGCTCGTGGAGAGCGCCGCCGGGGGCCGTGTCCTGTTCGATACCGGGGCCAGCGGCGACCTGCTGCTGCGCAACGCCGATCTGCTGGAGGTCGACCTCGGCCGCCTGGACGCGGTCGCGCTCAGCCACGGCCACTACGATCACACCGGGGGACTGGAAGCCCTGATGACCCGCGCCCCGGCCGGGACGCCCCTCCACGCCAACCCGGACGTGTTCCGGGAGCGCGTTTACCAGCACGGCGACGAGGTCCGCGACCTGGGCTTCCGGCTGCCCCACGCGGCGGTCACCGCCCACTTCGACGTGCGCCTGGCGGCGGAGCCAACCCGGATCGCCCCCGGTATCTGGACCAGCGGCGTGATCGCCGACCGGCCGTACTTCCAGGGCACGAGCGACAGCCTGCATGCCCGCGCCGACGACGGCGGCCTGGAACCCGATCGTTTTCGAGACGACCTCTCGCTGGTGGTGGAATTGCCGGGCGGCGGGCTGGCCCTGGTGTGCGGCTGCTGCCACGCCGGGCTGCTCAACACCCTGGCCCACGTCAAAGCGTATTTCGGCAGGCCAATCGAGGTCGTCCTGGGCGGCACGCACCTGGTCAGCACGGACGAAACCAGCCTGCAACTGGCCGTCGACCAGCTCCGCGACCGCTACGGCTCCCCGCGCCTGCATCCCAACCACTGCACCGGGGAGCGCGCCTACGTCGCCCTGGCCGCTGCCTTCGGGGAGCGCGTCCAGCCCCTCAATGCCGGGCAGCGCCTCAGCCTGGAATAACGCCGACCTCACCCCCTGCTTCGCTGCGCTCGCCTCCCCCTCGCCACACCGTGGCGAGGGGGCCGGGGGGTGAGGTCCCGCCCATACACCCGACTCACTGACCACTGTCGACTGTCAACTAATCACCAACAACCAATAACCACCTACCAATCACCCGGAGGTCTTCCCCATGCCCACCTGGTTCGATCGCCTGTTTGGCCGCGTCCGGCGCGAGCTGCGCCCCGGTCTGCCGGTCGTCGAGGCCGTCGCCGCCCACAACGGCTGGAACTGGCCCTCGCTGGCCTCGCTGGACGCCCAGGCCGCCGCCTACGAGGGCAGCCCGTGGGTCTACGTGGCCGTCAACCGCATCGCGGAAGCGGCCGCCCTCGTGCCCCTGCGCGTCTACCGCCTGGACGGCGAGCGCCGCATCCCCCAGGAGGCGCATCCCGCCGAGAAGCTGCTGGCCGCGCCCAACCCGTTCCTGAGCGGCTTCGAGCTGCTGGAGCAGACGATTGGCGCGCTGGAGCTGACCGGCAACGCCTACTGGTTCCTGGCCGGGGACGCGCGCGGCCGTCCGGCGCAAATCTGGCCGCTGCGCCCGGATCGGGTGGCGGTCGTCCCGGACGAGTTGGCCCACGTGCGCGGCTACGTCTACACCCTGGATGGGCGGGAGATTCCGCTGGAGGCGGTGGAGGTGATTCACTTCCGGCGCTGGCACCCGCGCAGCGACTATTACGGCCTCAGCGCCCTGCACGCGGCCCGGATCGCCGTGCAGAGCGACGGCGCCATGGCCCGCTGGAACCGCGACACCTTCAGCGCCGACCGGGCCGTCCCGGCCGGGATCGTCAACATCACGGAGTTCGTCAGCGACTCGGATTTCGAGCGTCTCAAGCGCGAGTGGCGCGAGTCGTACGGCGGGCCGGAGCGGCGCACGGCCTTCCTGCGCGGCGGGGCGGTGCAGTGGCAGGGGATCGGCCTCAGCCAGCAGGACGTGGACTTCCTGGCCGGGCGGCGCTTCAACCGCGAGGAGATCTTCCAGGTGTTCGGGCTGCCGCTGGGCATGCTCAGCGAGAACGCCACCGAGGCCAACGCCCGCATCGCGGAGCGCGTCTTCGTGGAGCGCACGCTGTGGCCCAAGCTGGTCCGGCTGGCGGGCAAGATCACGGCCGAGCTGCTGCCCTTCTGGGGATCGAATCTGTTGGCCGCGTTTGACGATATCCGCCCCCAGGACGTGGCCCAACGCCTGGCCGAGGTGCGCACCGCGTACCCCGTCCTGAGCATCAACGAGCTGCGCGCCCGCTACTACGACCTGCCGCCCGTGGCCTGGGGCGAGGCCCCGGTCAGCGGCTCCGGGGCGCGCGGGCAGGCGGACGGCCCGCTGGCCGTCTCCCTGGACGACAACGAAGCCCTCGATCCCGGCAGCGTCGAGATCACGCCCACCCTGAAGGAATCGGGGACTGTACCGTCGGACTTGCAATTCCGACGCCACGCCCAATCCGGGGAAGAGGACGATCCCGCCGCCATCCGCCGCGAACTCAAACAATGGGAGCGCTACGCGATCCGCCGCCTGCCGCTCAAGCAGGCCGGGCAGGCCCCCGATCACCCCTTCGTGGTGGAGGCTGTCCCCGCCGACCTCGCCTTCGAGATCAGCGCCCGCCTCCTGGCTGCCGAGTCGGTCGAGGCGGTGCGCGGGGTGTTTCGGGAGGTGGGGGAGGCGACAGGGTAGCGTCGGGGTTGATGGACCTTTGCAACATGATCCGGCAATCACGTTGTGCGTGATCTGACGACCGCTATCTCACGATCGGATCACGCGCCTGATCTTGACGCCGCCGGGGCGGTCCGCGAACCGCCCCGGCGGCCCTGATCCGCCTACCCGGCGTCCGGTCGAAACCCGGCCTTCAACCGGCCGCCCCGTTGGCGCGCAGGGCCTGGCGGCAGAAGGCGGCAGCCTCTTGCAGATTGCGGCGCATCTTCGCTTCGCCGGCGGCTTCCAGGGAACCCGGATTGACCTCCAGCACTGCCACGCCGTCGAAGCCCGGCTCCGCCGCCAGGGCGAAACAGCGCTCCAGCCCGTACAGGTACAGCGAGCCGGTGGAAAACGTCGGCAGGGGCGCGGGCATGAGTCGCTCCTCTCCGTGCCAGGATCGAGCCGCCCATTCTCGCACAGGCATCTGGCGGCTCAAGCGGCTTGCGATGCGCTCGCCGCGCCCTTACCTCAGCACGAGCAGCGTGATCGAATTGGGCGGGAAGGCGATGTCCGGCGAGCCGGACGGCGCACTTTGATCGGCCTCGTGCACGATCTGGTCGCGCTGGGCCGCGCTGTAGCGGTACACCTCCGCGCCGCGGGCCTCGAAGTTCTGGATCGTGAGCGGGCTGTTTAGCGGGCTGCGGGTTTTGTTGATCACGATCACGGTCAGCGCGCCGTCCGCGCGCCGGGCGGCGTAGATCGCCAGTTGGGCCGGATCGGCGCTCGTCGCCTGGACGCTGGTCTCGCCAAACGCGCCGCCCTGCCCATCGTAGTTGCGGTACATCCGGAAGGCATACGCGCCGGGATCGCCCGCCGAAGGCACGCCCCACAGGGCAGCCAGGTCCACCCCTTCCCGCCCGAAGATGCCCAGCACGTCCGCCTGGGCCAGCGCCCCGTTGATGTGATCCAGCGCGCCAAAGTTGTACTCCGTGATAGCCAGCCGCGTGCCGGGATAATACGCATCGATCCAGGCATGCATGCGCGGGATAAGCATCACGGCCTCGCCGATCCAGCTCTCGTCGACATAATCAGGGTCCCACAGCGAGCGAGTCGAGCGCAGGCGCAGGGCCTGGGTCTCCGCGCCGCCGGCCTGCCCCAGCGCGACCCCGCTGCCCTGGGGGTAGTAGTGGAGGTCGAGGTAGTCCAGGATGCGCACGCCGTGCTCCTGCTCGTAGCGCTGCATCTCGGCCAGGTACCAGGCGACCAGCGGCGGGCCATCGTGGGCGTTACGATCCACCGGGTTGTTCCACCAGGCCGGGTCGGAAGCCACGTCGAGCGCCGAATAGAAGTACGCGACCCAGCCCCACAAAACCGGCCCCAGGGTCTGCGCGCCGGGATCGACCGCCTTGATCGCGGCCGCGTACTCGGTGGTCCGGTCGCGCAGCTCGTCGTAGCTCAACGGGTCGGGGTGGACGTCGCGGTGGGTCGAGTTCCACAGCATCGGCTCGTTGTCCAGGTTGTAGAAGCGCACGCCGCCGTGATCGGCGTCGCCGAAGCGCGCGATCAGGTGGCGAATCCAGTCCTGGACGAACGCCGGGCCGATGGCGAGGCTGGTATCGGCCGGGTCATTGCCGGTGATCGGGGTGCCGTCCGGGGCGATGCCGTCCCCGCAGTCGGGCTGCCAGGGATCGGTGCTCTGCTGCGCGCCATAGCGGGCCACGCTGAACCCGCAGGCAACCTCGCGGCCGCGCGGCGTCCAGCCGATCAGGGGCATGGTCAGGATCGTGGCCGCGCCCGCCTCGCGGTTCGCGGCGACGAACCGGTCGGCCGCGGAGCCGTCCGGCAGAGCCTCCGGATTGGGGTTATCGTTCGGGATGTTCTCGAAGTACCAGTCGGCCGCCCGGTTGGCGGTGTCATTCTGCCAGTTGTAGCGCGTGGCGGCGTTGCCGCCCCAGCGGTTGACCGGGATGCGAAGCTCCGCGGCCAGGGCCGGATCGGCGAAATTCATGCCGTAAATCTCCGGACTGATCGGGTGCTGGGCGGCGGCCGCGTCCACGACCAGGGCCGGGCCGGAGACGGGAGCCGCCGGAGTCCCTGCTGGGCCGCCGATCAACGCGATGTCATCCAGCAAAAAACGCGCCTGGGGGCTGCCGGTCGTCTCCATCCAGACCAGGCCCCACAGGTCCGCACTGGAGCCGAACCCCTCCAGGGGCAGGTCGACCTGGGTCCAGGTCCCGCCCGGCGGGGTGATCTGCCCCGCCTCGGTGGGGTTGCTGTCCAGGTCGTAAAGCTGGATGCTGATCGTCTGCCCGGTGCCCCATACCCAGAAGCGCAGGGTCGTGTACCCCTCGGCCAGGGCCTGGGTGGTTCGCAGGTACAGGCCGGCCCAGCCCTGGTCAAAGGTCACGGCCAGCGCGGTCTGCCCGGCATGGACGGTATCCGCCGCCGCGAAATCGACCGTCGTATTCCACGACCAGTTCTCCCAGCCGGCCGCCAGGGCGTCGTCGTAGACGGTCAGGCTGGCGGGCTGGGCCTGCACGGAGGGCGGGTGGCCGGCCGCCACGAAGGCGATCACGATCAACACAATCCACATTTTTGAGAGGCGCATCAGGTTTATCCAGTTCCGCATACAAAAAGTTCTGTTTGTGGCCGGGCGATGGATACCCGGCCACATCCGTGCATTGTCTTCGTTGATAGCCCGATCGGAGGGGCATGGAGGAGGTCGTCCGCTCGCCGTGACCGGCGGGCCGGGGCGAGAGCTGCGCCGGTCAGCGCCGCCGCGCCACCTGCTCGTAGACGGCCCGCGTCCCGCTGACCGCCTGGGCGATCGGGAAGGACTTCGCCACGTGGGCCTGGCCCGCCGCCGCCAGGGTCGCGCTCAGGTCGGAATCGTCCAGCAGCAGGGCCAGGCTGCTCGTGAGCTGGTCGACGTCACGGCCGGGGACGACCAATCCCGTCTCGCCGTTGGCGATGATCCCGGCCAACCCGGCATCCTCGCAGGCAATCACCGGCGTGCCGAGGGCCATCGCTTCCAGCGCGGCCAGCAGGCTCGCCTGACCGCGCGCCAGCAGCAGGACGTCCAGCGCGGCCAGGATGGCGGGCGTGTCACGCCGCCAGCCCAGGAAAATGGTTCGTTCGGCCAGGCCATACCCGCGCGCCCGGCCTTCGAGCACGGCGCGGCCGGGGCCGTCGCCGATGACCAGCAGGCGCAGGTCCGGCTGCTGGCCGGAGACCTGCCAGAACGCTTTCAGGGCGTCCGTCGCGGCCGCCGGGGGCGACTCCAGATCGGCCAGGATGCCGACCAGTTTGGCATCCTCCGCCAATCCCAGCTCCGCGCTCAGCACGGCCCGCGCTCCCTGGCCGACACGCAGCGCCTCGAGGCTGAGGCCGTAGCCCACCGTGGTCAGCCGATCCGGGCGGGCGCCTTCCCGCTCGATGCAGGCCTGGCGGACGGCCTCGCTGACCGGCAGGCCGCGATCGATGCGCTGCCACAGCCAGCGCTGGAACCAGCGGTTGAGGGGGCCGTAGGGGGAGTCCGGGACGTAGTAGCGGCTGCTGACCACGGCGCAGGCTTTGTTCGCCCGGCGGGCCGCCAGCACGCCGGCCGTATCGGCATAGGTCAGGTGGGTGTGGACGACATCCGGCTGGCGCTGGCGCAGCAGGTCGATCAGCCCGCCCGGCAGCACCGGGCCGAGGCGGTCCGGCATGGCCTGGCAGGTCGCCGGGATGCCCAGCGCGCCCGCCGCCCGGCACAACTGTTCCGCCGGATCGGAGGAGCCGTCCGCCGGAGCCTCGCCGCTCGCCAGCACCACCAGATCGACGTCGATCCCGTCCGCCAGGAGCGCCGGCAGCAGGGTCAGCAAGTACCGGTCGATAGTACCACCCGCCGACGCGCGGATGAGGTGGGTAACCCGCATCGTTAATGCCCCCTGACCAACCCGAACGAGCTTCATTCTTAGCATATTTTTGGCCCCGGCGCGAATCGCGGCGCGAGTCTCCGAGGCCCAAAAAGATGAACAAGCGCGCCTGGCGGCTGGCCGCGCCGCGCCGACCACCCCGGCTTATTCCCTGATCGTGAATTCCCCCGCCAGCAGGACGGCCGCGTCCGCGTACGGCCCGACCTCGACCCGGCAGCGGCCCGGCTCCACGCGCCAGCCGCCCGTGGCCGGGTCGTAGATCGCCAGGGCGCGGGCCGGGAGGGTCAGCGTCACGCGCCGCGACTCGCCCGGCTCCAGCACGATCTTCTGGAAGCCCTTCAGGGCGCGGATCGGGCGCTCGACGGCCGATTCCAGGTGCCCGGCGTACAGTTGGACGACTTCGGCCCCGGCTCGCGGGCCGGTGTTGGTCACGCTCACACTGACCTCCAGCGCCTCCTCCGGCCCGACCGCCGCCGCGCCGAGGGCCAGGTCGGCGTAGGCGAAGGTGGTGTAGCTCAGCCCGAAGCCGAAGGGGAAGGCCGGGGCGTGGCCGTCCCGATCCAGCCGCCAGTAGCCGTGGAAATAGTCGTAGCGGATTGCATTGGCGTTCGCGTCGAAGAAGGGCAGATGCGCGGCCGAGCGCGGGAAAGTGCAGGGCAGCCGCCCGGCGGGATTGGCCGCGCCAAAGAGCAGGTCGGCCAGGGCATGCCCGCCCTCCATGCCGGCATACCAGGCCATCAGGATCGCCGGGACGCGCGCGCGCCAGGCCTCGGTGATGATCGCGCTGCCGCCGATCAGGACGACGACCGTGCGCGGGTTGGCGGCGGCCACGGCCTGGATCAGGGCCTCGTCGTGGGCGGAGAGGGTCAGGCTGGCCCGGTCGCCGCCCTCCCCGGCCCGGAAGGGCATGTTCATGAATTCGCCCTCGTCGCGGTAGGTGTAACCCGCCACAACGATCGCCGCGTCCGCCCCGCGCGCCGCCTCCGCCGCCCCGGCCACGTCCTCGCCGGGGTGGTAGGTCAGCGCCGCCTTGCCCCCGGCCTGGGCCCGCAGCCCGGCCAGGGGCGTGACCGCCTCCGGCGGGCGGACCTGGCTGCTGCCCCGGTCGCCGAGGTTGGCCGCGTCCGCCAGCGCGCCGATCACCGCCAGGCGTTCGATCCGGCCCAGGTCGAGCGGCAGGAGGGGCGCCTCCGCCCCGGCGGGCGGATCGTTCTTGAGCAGCACCATCGCCTGGCGGGCCGCCTCGCGGGCCAGGGCGCGGTGGGCTTCCCCGGCCACGACCTCGGGCCGGTAGCGCTCCGGCTCCCCGATCGCGGCGAAGCGGATTTTCTGGCGCAGGAGGCGCAGCACGGCCTCGTCGATGGCGCTCATCGGGACCTTGCCCCGCCGGATGGCGCGCTTCAGCCAGCGCCCGAAGCGGATCGTGAACGGCATTTCGATGTCCAGCCCGGCCGCCGCCGCGCTCGGCCCGCGCACGCCAAAGACGAAGTCCGACATCACGAAGCCCCGGAAGCCCCATTCCGTCTTGAGGATGTCGCGCAGCAAGGGCCGGTTGTGGCCGCAGTAGGTCCCGTTGAGGCGGTTGTAGGCGCTCATCACGGCGGCCGCGCCTTCGTCCACGCAGCGCTTGAAGTGGGGCAGGTAGACCTCGCGCAGGGTGCGCTCGTCGACCTGGACATCGACCTTGAAGCGCGCGTTTTCGATGCTGTTGCAGGCGAAGTGCTTGACGCAGGCCATGACGTGGCGCTGCACGCCGCGCACCAGGGCCGCGCCCATCTCGCCCAGCAAATACGGGTCTTCGCCGTAGGTTTCCTGGGCGCGCCCCCAGGCCGGATGGCGCAGCAGGTTGATGCACACCCCGCCGAAGAAGTTGGCCCCCTGCGTCCGCGCCTCGACCCCGATCGCATCCCCGATGCGGGCTTCCAGATCGGGGTCCCAGGTCGCGCCGCGGGCCATCGCCACCGGGAAGCAGGTCGAATGGTAAACCACCACGCCGCGCGGCCCGTCCGTGAAGCGCACGCCGGGGATGCCCAGCCGGAAGTTTTCCCCGGCGGGATAGGGGCGCGTGTTGTAGGACTGGACCATCTCGATCCCGCCGGTCAGGAAGGGCATGTCGCCCGACATCTGGTGAATCTTCTCGTCGAAGGTCATCTGGTCGAGCAGGGCCTGGGCCTGGCGGTCGATCGAATCGTCGGATCGATCGGGCGCGGGTTGCAGCCGGCCCCACAGGCCGGGCACCATCCGAATCCGGGCTTTCATCGGGCGTTCCTTTCGGGAGAGCAGGCGCTCCCCCAAGCATACGTCCAGCCGGGGCGTTTTCAAAATGGGGTTCGCTGAAAAAAGGGGGAGTCGTAGCGGCGCGGCCAGCCAGGACGCCGTCCCTGGGTGGCAAACAGGGCGACTAAACAGGGACTCCGTCGTCGCGGGCGACGCCGCTACGAAAACGTGCCTGGGCGGTCGGGATGATGCATGCCGTGTCCAGGATTTTCCCGTCGGCCGATCAGGGCTGCGTCTCGCCGATGGGCAGGCGCTTCTCGTAGAAGACCAGACGGGCCGGACCGTTGCCCTCCTCGCGGACGCGGACGTAGCCCAGCTTCTCGTAGAAATGGTGGTTGCGCGTGGCCCAGGTGGGTGTATCCAGCGTCCAGCGCCGGGCGGGAAAGGCCGTCTCGATCCAGCGCATGGCCTGCCCGCCGAGACCCCGGTTCTGGAAGGCCGGGTCGATGAAGATGCGTCCCAGCTCGTAGTGATCTCCGCCCATCCGAAACACGATCAGCCCGCCGGCGAGCCGCCCATCCGCCAGAATTTTGACATACTTCCCCCGGCGCATCATGTCGGCCTGCCAGGGCGCGGAGTCGTAACCGGGCGGCCCGCCGGGCTCCTGGCCCAGGAAGCGCCGCGAATCGTCGTCGAAGGTGCGGCGGCTGATTTCGGCCAGCGCGGCGGCGTCGGCAGGGGTGGCATTTGCGAACGTAACCTGCATGGGGTATCCCTCCTGTGGCGATCGGACTGGCCCCAGTATCGCCCGGAAGGCGCGGCCAAGGTCCCCGAATTGTTGCGGCGTCCGGCGGGCGCGCGGTACACTACCTCTCGTTGAGCGTCCCCAATTTGTACCGCCGCGCCTCCGGAAAATCGGGGGCGTTTTTGATCGGCGGGAAAGGCATCTCACCGCGGAGGCGCGGAGGACGCGAAGAAAAGCAGGTCATACCGATCTTCTCCGCGTTTTTCCTTGGCGTTCTTGGCGTTTTGGCGGTTCAATTTGTCTTTGACGTGATCTGCTTCCGAGTTATAATCAGAACATATATTCTATCTATCGGAGGGGGATTTGAGTCATGCCGCACCCGCTGATCGATCAGTTGCGCTTCACCCGCAGCGAATGGTTACGCGGCCTGCAGGGCATCTCGGAGGAAGACGGCGCGAAGCACCTGGGGCCGATGAACTGCATCAGTTGGACGGTCGGGCACCTGGCCTGGCACGAGCAGGGGTACTGGCTCTACCGCGCCCAGGGCCGGGTGATCTATCCGGAGCTGCACGCGCTGTATGGCTACGGCGCGCCAATGAGCACGCCCTCCTTGCAGGCGATGCTGGCCTGCTGGCAGGCCGTGACCCAGGCGGCCGATCCCTACCTGGACAGCCTGACGACCGAGCTGCTCCAGGCCGATCTGCCCCTGGAAGGCAAGCCGACCGGGCAGAGCGTCGGCTCGGCCCTGCGCCGGATCACGTACCACTACTGGTACCACACCGGCGAAATCCAGGCCATCCGGCAAATCCTGGGCCACACTGGCCTGGCCGAGTACGTCGGCGACATCGAGATTCAGGCCCCCTACCGCCCGGAGTGAGGCTGATCGAAGCCCCAAAATAGGACACGGATAAGACGGATGATACACGGATGAACAGGGATTGGTTTTATCCGTGTGAATCCGTGTTCCATCCATTCTATCCGTGTCCTATTGCCTTTCACTTCGGCGGGCCTTGCAGAACGGCCGCGCGCAGGTCGTCCACCGGCCAGGGCTGCTTGCCGAGGTCGTCCTCCCCGAAACGGTAGGGCGCGATCAGCTCCAGCCACCAGGTGACTCCCACGGCGGCGTACGCGGCCATCATGGCGGCCCGTTCGGCCGGATCGTCCGGGCTGACGCCCATCGCCACCACGTCGAAGGGGGTGTCGTTCCCGCGCGCGGCCCGCACGAAGTCCCTGATCTCCCGGTAGCGGGCCGGGGAGCGATCCCAGTCCGAGGCCAGGGGGAAGACGCCATCCCAGCGCGCCGCGCGCCGGAACGGGGCCCTGGTCGGCCACCAGCCGCCGACCCAGATCGGAATGCGCGGCTGCTGGATCGGCGTGGGCCGGAAACACGCCTCGCGCACGTGGTAGTGCTCGCCGTTGTAGCTGAACGGCAGCCCCGTCCACAGCCCGGTCAGGACGTCCAGCCCTTCGTCGAGCATGGCCCCCCGGATGTGCGGATCGGTCTGCTCGCCCAGGTCGTCCCATTCCGCCTGCCCCAGCCCGATCCCCACGCCCAGGATCAGCCGTCCGCCGGACAGCCGGTCGAGCGAGGCGGTCTCGCGGGCCAGCTTCCAGGGGCGGCGGCGCGGCAGCGGGGTGACGGTCGTGCCCAGCCGGATGCGGGACGTGGTCATGGCGGCCGCAGCCAGCCCGACCCAGGGATCGACGGTCGGCAGGCCGGCCTCCCCGACGATGTGATCCCAGATGAAGAAGCCGTCCCAGCCGGCCCCCTCCGCGTCGCGGGCCAGTTCCGCCAGGGCGCGGGCCTCGCCGTACGGCCCAAAGTTAGGCAGATAGATTCCGTAGCGCATGGGGTTCACCTCCGGTGAAAAGCTATCGGCTTTCAGCAATCAGCAAAAGCACATCGGCGCGGTGGGCAAGGTTGGCGATTAGGAGTCTGTAGCGTCGGAATTGTTGAAAGTTAACAAAATAATGCGGGTATCGGGCGAGCAGGCCCTCACCCTGGCTCACTCCGTTCGCCCTCCCTCTCCCGCAGTGCGGGAGAGGGACAGCCGCCCCTTGCAGGGGCGGCAGAGTGAGGGCAAGCCTCACCGAGCAACACCCTCATTATTTTGCGAAACCTCAACAATTCCGACGCCACCACTCCCCAATCGCTCGACGTGCCGGAGCCAGCCACCCCGGCCCGTCCGTTTTTCACTTCGACGCTTGCCGCTTAGACGCTTTTCTTGGCTCTTGCTTCCACTCTACACCCGGACGCCGTCCGCCAGCCCACCAACCATTGGTGCGTCCGGGCGGGGCGCGCTATACTACCTTTCGTCGAACGTAGAAAATCCCCGGTTGCCCGCCCCGCGCGGGTTTTTTCTTGCCTGGGGTAAAATGGACGCCTGTTCCTGACTGCACAGAGGGGGAAATCGGATGGAATCACCACGCAAACCGCGCGGACGGCGTCTGCTGCGCGTGCTCATCATCCTCGTCGTCGTGATCCTGCTGGGCCTGTATATCGTGATGCCGGTCGCCTTCGGATTCTTCGCCACGCGGCCGATCAGCGCGGCGGTCGGCGCGCCGCCGGACGGCTTCGAGGCGATCACGCTGACCGCGCACGACGGCATCGAACTGGCGGGGTGGTACGCCCCGCCGTCGAACGGCGCGGCGATCCTGCTGGTGCACGGCTCCGGTGATTCGCGCGAAGGGCTGCGCCCGTATGCGGAATTGCTGGCCGGGGCGGGCTTCGGCGTGCTGGCGGTCGATATGCGCGGGCACGGGGAGAGCGGCGGCGTCTCCAACCGCTACGGCTGGGGGGCCGTCCCCGACGTGGCGACGGCGATCGCGTTCCTGCAAGATCAACCGGACGTGCAGGCCATCGGCGGGCTGGGGCTTTCCCTGGGGGCGGAGACCGTCCTGGCCGCCGCCGGGGCGAATCCGGCGATGCGGGCCGTGGTCAGCGAGGGGGCGACCTTCCGCAGCCTGGAAGATTACATGAGCCTGCCCGTCAACCAATCGCTGGTGCGCAACTTCACATCGCGCGTCCTGTACCTGGCGGTGCAGGTCTTCAGCGGCACCCAGCCGCCCACGCCGTCCATGCTCGACTCGGTGACGGCCGCCACCACCACGGACTTCCTGTTCATCGCCAGCGGCACCGATCCCGATGAGGTGGACTTCACCGCCCTGTACGCGGCCGCCGCCGGGGAGCGGGCCGAGGCGTGGATCATCCCGGACGCCGGGCACATCGAAGGGCTGGCCCGTCACCCGGAGGAGTACGCTGAATGGGTGATCACCTTCTTCGAGGATAGCCTGTTGGCCGAGTAGGTGGAATCGATAGGGGCCTGGGCAATCGTGATTGCCGCAATTACGATTGCCCAATCTCGATTGCCCAATCTCAATTGCCCAGGCCCTTTGATGTCGGCGGCTGTGGCGTCGGAATTGCAATTCCGACGCGACCTCGATTGGCGGGCTCAAGGCGCGGCGGGCGGAATGAAGTTGGGGATCAGCCTGAGGTCTTCCAGGCGCAGTTCGCTGCCAGCCGCCACGGCCAGCCGGGTGCTGTTCGGGTGCCAGGCGATGGCGTGCAGGCGGCTGATAAAGAAGTAAGAACCCACTCGAAGACCCCGTTCATCAGATTCGGTGGGGACAATTTGCGTGTCTACTGCCAGATAACGGCCATCAGGGCTCCAGCTTACAAGCCAACCCTGCCCAAAGGGTGCATAACCTCCCACAAACTCCCCTGTCGAAAGTTGATACACCTGAGTGGAAATGCTGGATCCAATGGCTATCAAATGACGTTCAGGATGCCAATCGACAGCAAAAGCAGGGGCATTGCGCATTTCTACTTCCATCCCCGCGAGTCGTTCGCCAGTCTCGGCACTGATGAAATAGCCAGCCCCAGCCGTCCCAATCGAAGACTGCCCCTCCACCTCAGCCAAGTAGTAACCGGCCCCCAGCAGGATTGGCTGGCCAGAGGGATCCCACACAAGCCGATGCGCGTAAGGAAAGTCCGGTTCAAAAAGGTAATCATCCAGCGCGATCCGCTCGGAGGTCAGGGTGAGGGCATCCCAAAAGTGGAATGTGCCCACACCAAGGTCCCGATCGTCAGTGATCTCCACACTGGCGATCCGGGTGCCATCCGGACTCCATTCGACGGCGATCTGGGCGTAGTCAGCCTCCATCGCCGCCACAAAAGTGAGCGCGCCCGCGTCCCAATCCCAGATTTCGATGCTGTGAGCATGGGTCACGGCCAGCCGGGTGCCTGTGGGCTCCCAGGAGACGCCGTAAATCCGCGTACCCTCAAGCACATGGGCAACTTCGGCGAGGGCTTCGTCATAGATCGCCAGCCCGTCTGCGCTCGAGACTGCAAGGAACTGGCCCGATGGATGCCAGTCGAGCTTGTAGACGGGTTCGCTCACGGTCTGGATCGCCAGGGGTTGGTCGATGACGGGGGGATGCCATGCAGTGGGAATCGGTGGGGTGCTGGTGGGCGTGGGCGTCGCCGACGGCCCCTGCGAGCGGGCGGGCGTGGCGGGCTGCGTGACCAGGGCGACCACAAGCCCAATCGTCGCTGCGATCAACCACCGGGTTTGGTTTGACATCGAGTGCTTCCCTCCTCCGATGATCGCGTCGGGATGTTGAGCTTTTACCAAATGAGTGGGTCACGGAACCCGATCCCGGCGCGACGAATGCGCGATCCGTAGCGTCGGACTGAGGTCCGACGTGGGGAATCGAACGGCCAATATACCTTCGTGAGTCCGGCCCGATTGGCTGTTTGACACGGACGTCGGACCGCAGTCCGACGCTACAAAAAACCCCATACCCCATACGCCGTTCGATTCCAATGCCGGAATCGCCCCCGTTACCTGGTTATTTTGCGAAACTTCAACATCCCGACGCGACGCCGATCAGGGCGCGTCTCAGGGCCCGGCGGGCGGACTCTCGACCCACCGGGGGGCATAGACGCCGATATCGATGTCGGCGGTGAGGTTGACGAGTTCGCCGGTGGCGAGGTCGTAGCGGTAGATGTCGGAGTTACCTTCCTGGGGGTGGGAGACAAAGACGATCTGTTCTCCATTTGAGACATCAATATCGGAGATTCCTCCAATGGGCGTGCCTTCAAAATGAGTGATCTGGCTAATTTGGGAGGCTGCTAAATCAATAGCACAGATTTCTACCCGTCTGTCACCTGGAGAATCGGGGATGCATATGCAGTATAGGATCTTGTTCTCTGGGCCCCAGGCAGGATATATGGCAGACATGCCGGGAGGCAATACCTGATGCGCGTTGGTGCCGTCTGAATTCATCAGAAATATCGAGGTGTACCCGCCCCCGTCAGGACCGCTGATCATGCTTGCGTCGGCTGCAAGCAGGCTGCCATCAGAAGACCAGTCGAAGCTGGTGACAAATCCCCTCATCCCCACGAGGTTACGCAAGACAACAGTATCCAGCATCGCCTGTGCTATGCCTGTGGTCAGATCGATTGTGTGCAACGCCTCGCCATCCGCCAGAAACGCAATGGTCGAACCATCGGGTGACCAGAGAGGCTTATAAGAATTGCCTACCGTATCCAGGCGGGTGACTGTACCACTTTCCAAATCCAGAATATGGATCAGCATATCGCTGTCCAGATCACCCGTGCGATATTCGCCCTCGCGATCGACCGCGCCAAAAGCCAGAGCGTGGCCGTCTGGCGAATAAGAAGCGCCGAGTGCCGTTATCCAGCGATTTCCGTCAAAGAAATCGTCCTCAACGACTTCTTTATCCGAGCCATCCGCGTTCATCGTGTAATAGGTGATTCCCCTATTGCTTGGCACAGAATAGAGGATGCGCGGCTCCGAACCCGGCGCGGGCGTGGGCGTCATGGACGGCCCCTGCGACCGGGCGGGCGCGGCGGGCTGTGTAACCAGGGCGACCACAAGCCCAATCGTCGCTGCGATCAACCACCGGGTTCGGTTTGACATTTGGTGCTTCCCTCCTCCAATGATCGCGTCGGGATGTTGAGCTTTTACCAAATGAGTGGGTCACGGAACCCGATCCCGACGCAACGAATGCGCGATCCGTAGCGTCGGACTGAGGTCCGACGTGGGGAATCGAACGGCCAATATACCTTCGTGAGTCCGGCTCGATTGGCTGTTTGACACGGACGTCGGACCGCAGTCCGACGCTACAAAAACCCCATACCCCATACGCCGTTCGATTCCAATGCCAGAATCGCCCCCGTTACCTGGTTACTCTGCGAACGATCAACAACTCCGACGCCACGCCCGACGTGTCCCTACAACCTGAACGTCCAGGCGTCCGCGCCGTACTGCTCGGCCACCAGGGCGGCGGCGCGATCCAGTTCGGCGGGGGTGGGGTCTTCCGCCGGGCGGATGTCCACGCCGAAGGTGCGCGCGAAGGCCTCCCGCACCGCCTGGGCCGCGTCCTCGAAGGTCACGACCCGCCCCAGCACACGCTCCAGGGTCGTGGCGCGCTGGAGGACGCGCGCCCGCGCCGTCTCGCGGGTCGCCTCATCGGGGAAAACCAGCCCGTCGCAGATGCGGGCGATGTCGCCGTGCAGGGGCAGGCTGCCGTGCTGGAGCACCCCGCCGAACTTGCGCACCTGGGCGCTGCCGATCAGCTTGCCGCCATTGGCCGTGATCTCGTAGTCGGAGGGCACCTCGAAGCACACCGGGCCTTTGCTGGCCTCGGCGACTCGCTCGGTCCGTTTGTCCGCCTGGGCGGCCAGGCCCAGCGCCTCCAGCCCGGCCAGCAGCGCGGCGCTGATCCGGCGGTAGCTGGTCACCACGTCCCCGGCGACGACCGGATGCTCGGCCGGGAAGGTCACACTATAGGTCAGCTCGTCGGTGTGCAGGATGGCGCGGCCCCCGGTCGGGCGGCGCACGATCGTCCAGCCGCGCGCGCGGAGTCGATCCAGGTCGGCGTCGGCGGCGGGCTGGGCCTGGCCCAGGGAGAGACACGCCGGGGTCCAGGAGAAGAAGCGGAGGGTAGGCGGCGAGTTTCCCGCGCCGACTTGCTCTAAAATAGCCTGGTCGAGCGCCATGTTGAACGCCCCGTCACAGTCGGGAGTCACGATCAGGCGCCAGGAATCGGATGGAAGAGTCATCAAAGGATTTGCCTCCTGCGTGCGGGTTGATTGTAACGAAAGCGGTGGTTGGTGGTTAGTGATTGGTGGCTGGTGAAGGCGATTGGCTGTTAGCTGTTGGCTATTGGCTTTTAGCTTTCAGCCAAGAGCCAACAGCCAATCGCCCGTGTTTTCACCACTCACCAACGAACCAACAACCATTCACCAACACGCTTCCCACTCGTCGATATTCCATGTACAATCGGGCGGCATGAGAGATGCAACGGGCAACGTCTATGGCTGACCAGTATAATCCCAACCCAGATCCCCACTCGGACCGGACCCTCCAGCGCCTGCCGCGCGTCCAGAACGACGCGCCCGGCCAGAGGCCCTATGGCGGGCAGGCCTATCCCCCCCAGCCGTCGTATGCCGGCCAGCCAGCTTATCCTGGCCAGCCGCCGGCTATCGACCCGCTGACGGGCGAGGTTTACCGGACGCAGACCGTCCCGCCCCATGCCCGGCGGCGCTCCCGCAAGCGCGGCGGGATGGACTGGGCCTGGGTGGTGGTCGCGGTGGCCCTGGTCGGGATCACGCTCGTCGCCAGTCTGACCCTGTTCGCCATCCTGCGCGGCGGCCGCGAGGCGGCCGGTTCCGGCCTGACCGCGGCGGAAGCCACCTCGGTCGTGATGATCCCGACCCTGGTGCAGAACCTGGAGATCGCCGGGGCGGCCCCCGTCCAGCCGACGACCGACCCGGCCGCGCTGGCGATCCAGCCCTGGAACGGTTCCGAGCGCTTCACGATCCTGCTGATGGGCTGGGACCGCCGCCCCAACGACCCGCCCGACGAAGCCTACCGCACCGACACGATGATCCTGGCCAGCGTCGACCCGGTCACGGCCAGCATCGGCCTGTTGAGCATCCCGCGCGACCTGTACGTGACCGTGCCCGGCTACAGCCAGCCGCAGCGCGTCAACTCCGCCTACGTCCTGGGCGAGCTGCTCCAGCCCGGCTACGGCTCCGACCTGACCATGCAGACCGTGCAGTACAACCTGGGCATGCGCATTCACGATTACCTGCTGGTGGACTTCAACACCTTCATCACGGTCATCGACGCCATCGGCGGGGTCGACATCGACAACCCGACCACGATCAACGACCCGTACTACCCGAACATGTTCAACGGCTACGACCCGTTCTACCTCCCGGCGGGCCACTACCACCTGGACGGGACGACCGCCCTGAAGTACGCTCGCACCCGGCACGGCTCCAGCGACTTCGACCGGGCCGACCGCCAGCAGCAGGTCATCCTGGCCGTGCGCGACCAGGTGCTCAACGTCGCCAACCTGCCCAACCTGCTGGCCGCCGCTCCGCCCATCTGGGCCAGCGTCCAGTCCGGCATCCGCACCGGCCTGACCTTCGACCAGTTGATGCAGCTTGCCTGGTACATCAAGGACATCCCCATGTCCAGCATTCGCACCGGGGTGATCGACGAGCGCTATACCTCGTTCTACACCACCCCGCGCGGCGAATCGGTGCTGATCCCGGATCGGTATTCGATCGGCAGCCTGCTGGTGGAAGTCTTCGGGGCGAACTACGCACAATAAGCGATTTTCGGTATAATCTTGTTCCGATTTGCACACACTGTGTGGAACTCGTGTGTGTCGGCTCCGGAACAAGGGGCTTGCGAAGCGCAAGAGCCGTGTCTGGCAACGTGATCGAGGGACGTTCAATTGAACGTCCCTACCAAACCGTCCGGCCGTTCAAATCCGCCGGGCATCCGATCCGGTCCACGTGACCGGGTTCATGCGTTCGCCTTCACCCGCGCCTTGTTTGCACACCGTCACCACCAGGAGCCAGCTCACCCGGCCGGGGCCATCTGAGAATGGCCCCCCTTTTCGGGTTTGAATTTGTCGATGATTTCAACGATCGGCAGCAAGCCGAGGAGTACCCCAGTTTCATGTCGACTTTGCACCGGATCGTCGAAGCCCTCAAAACCCTCCAGCGGCCGCTGGCCCGGCCTTACCTTGTCCCAGGGCTGTGGGTCGATGGTAAAAGCGTCACCAAGCAGGCCGTCAACCCCTACGAGTATTACGCCCGCCGTATCCAGGGCATCCTGAACACCCCGCCGGCCGACCTGGTGCGCGGGGAGGACGGCCATTGGTCGGAACAGGCCATCGTCTACAACATGATCCCGCGCGTGACGGCGGCCTTCAGCCACGCCGATGACGGCAAAATCCAGATCACCCCACGCTCCGACGGCTGGCGCGATACCGGCACGCTGCTCAAGGCGATCTGTCTGCTGCCCTATGTCAGGAGCATGGGCTTCAACACCGTCCACCTGCTGCCGCTGACCGCCGTCGGCCGTGACGGGCGCAAGGGCACGCTCGGCTCGCCGTATGCCATCCGCAACCCCTACCTGCTGGACGAGAACCTGGCCGAGCCGGCCCTGGACTTCAGCGCCGAGGCGCTGTTCATGGCCTTCGTGGAAGCCGCCCATCACCTGGGCCTGCGCGTGGTGGTTGAATTCGTGCTGCGCACGGCAGCCAAGGACGGTGACTGGATTCCCGAACACCCGGACTGGTTTTACTGGATTCGGGAGGACATCCCCGATCGCCCGGCCGGCAGCTTCGACTCCCGGCTGTATGGCATGCCCCTCTTCGACGGAGGGACGCTGGGCCTGATCCGGGGCAAAGTCGCCGCCGGCGACTTCTACAACCTGCCCGCCCCGCCGGACGTCCACCGCGCCATGTTCACCCCGCCGCCGCGCCCCGACCGGGTGGTGATGGAGCAGGGGCGCTGGATCGGCACGCTGGACGATGGCACGCGCGTCCGGGTGGCCGGGGCCTTCACCGACTGGCCGCCGGACGACAACCAGCCGGCCTGGTCGGACGTGACTTACCTGCGCCTGTACGACCATCCCGACTTCAACTACATCGCCTACAACACGGTGCGGATGTACGACCCGCGCCTGGCCCATGACGAAGCCATCAACCGTCCGCTGTGGGACGCCATCGCCGGGATCGTGCCCCATTACCAGCGCGAGTTCGGCATCGACGGGATCATGCTGGACATGGGCCACGCCCTGCCGATGGCCCTCAAGCGCCGCATCGTGGAGGAGGCCCACACCTTCAACCCGGAATTCGCCTTCTGGGAGGAGAACTTCGACATCAGCGAGGCTCCCCGCCGCGAGGGCTACAACGCCGTGATGGGCTACATGGTGCTGGCCATGCACGACGTGGAGGGCCTGCGCTACTTCATCAACCGCTGGGCGATGGAACCCGCGCCGATCCCGTTCTTCGCCACGGCGGAGAACCACAACACGCCCCGCGCTGCCTCCCGCACCCGCGCCGGGCGCATCTACAACTACTACACCCTGCCGCTGTGCATTGCCATGCCGGGGATTCCCTTCATCCACAGCGGTTTCGAGCTGGCCGAAACCCAGCCGATCAACACCGGGCTGGGCTTCTCCAATGAGATGCTGGCCCGTTACCCGGCGGAGAAGCTGCCGCTGTTCAGCGAATACGCCTTCAACTGGACCAACCCCGATCACCTGGTGGAAGGCGTGCGCTACGCCCTCAAGCTGCGCCGCCGCTACCAGGACCTGCTGGCCGCCAACGATCCGGCGACGTGGTACATGGGCCACTCGGAGAACCCGTACCTGCTGGTCTTCAGCCGGCGGCACAACGGGCGCTCGCTGACCTTCATCGCCAACATGGACATGGCCCGCCACCAGAGCGGGCAGGTGCAGTTGGGCGGCTCGCAGCTCGACGTGCAGGGCGTGTGGGGCACGCCCGACGCGCTGGCCGTCCACCACGGCGTGACGATGGACGTCGACCTGTCGCCGGGCTATGTGCTGATCCTGGAAGGCGACCACCTGCCCCTGGACGGCTGCGCCTGAGGCGGGGCGGGGGCGGAGACGATGTATTTAACAAGGGGCTTAAGCCCCTTGTTATGCTTCCGCTAATGCAAACCTTCTTGCCTCTTGTCTCCTGCCTCTGCTTTTTCCGGCCTCATGGCCTCCAGCCTCATGGCCTCCAGCCTCATGGCCTCCGGCCTCTTTTACCCCCCAACGCCCTCCAGCCGGTAGACGATCTCGCCGCCTTCGACGCGCCCGGTGGGCTGGAAGCCCAGGCTGCGATAGAGGGCCTCGGCCACGGCGTTCTCCGGCTCGAAGCTGAGGAAGATCGGCGCGCCGCCCGTCCGGGCCTGGATGCGCGGGATGAGCGCCTGCATCGCGGCCCGGCCGTAGCCCTGGCCCTGCCGGGCCTGGTCGATCATCAGGCGGATGATCCACCACTCCCCGGCCGGATCGGCGTCGTCCTG
>JARKOQ010000008.1 GCA_029976005.1 Aggregatilineales bacterium
GGCGACGATCGTCGCCGGCCCGCCGCGCCATTTCCCGAAATATTCTATATAATGGGACATGCACTCTACCAGGCAGGAGGCAAGCCCATGACGATCACGATTCTGGACAATGAGTACGTCGCGTTGTGGTGCTACCCCGAAGACAAGATCATCCACCACAAAATCAAGAAATACGTCTTTGGGGAGCACTACCGGCAGTTGCTTGGCACCGGCGCCGACGCCTTCGTGGAATACGGCTGCCACAAGTATCTCTCGGACGACCACGAAAACCCGACCATCCACCCCGAAGACCGCGCCTGGAGCGATGCCAACTTCACGCCCAGGGTCATCCAGGCCGGCTGGACTCATTGGGCGCTGGTCATGCCCAAGAAGGTCATCGGGCAGCTAAACATGGCGACCATCATCGCGGAGTTTCGCCGCATGGGAGTCGAGGTCAAAATCTTCAGCGACTCGGATGAAGCCCTGGCCTGGCTCAAGGCGCAGTAACGGCCCCGGCTCTTCCCCAGAACAAATCGCAGGTCCCACAAACAGGCTGACTGCGGCTGCAGGACTCGCGGCCAGCCTGTGTTGTCCAGAGATACCCGGCCCGTTGCCACTCATGAAAAATCCATGAAAAACTTCACTGTGGTAGGGAATTGAAGCATATACTGCATTAAGATTGAAGAGGTAATGGGACCTTCACGGAGACGATGACATGGCTATCACGATTCTGGACAACGAGTATTGCACAATCTGGTGCTATCCCGAGGAAAAGATCATCCACCACAAAATCAAGAAATACGTCTTCGGGGAGCACTACCGGCAGTTACTGGGCACCGGCGCCGACGCCTACGTCCAATACGGTTGCCGCAAATATCTGTCGGACGATCGCGCAAATTCGGCCATCCATCCGGAAGATCGGGACTGGAGTAATGCCAACTTCGCGCCCAAGGTCATCGCTGCCGGCTGGACGCACTGGGCGCTGGTCATGCCCAAGAAAGTCATCGGCCAGGTGAATATGAAGCGTGTGATTGACGAGTCTCGCCGCGTGGGGGTCGAGGTCAAAGTCTTCAGCAATCCCGACGAAGCTCTGGCCTGGCTCAAGGCGCAGTAACCCCCTACTCCAATCGAAAAGCCGGTGCTCGCGTAAAGCCGCGACACCGGCTCGATTCTGAAAGGCAGTTCAACCGCAAACGCTCTCGGAAAACAGCGGTCTGCTATCAGCAGTCAGCGGTTAGCCAAAGGTGAAAACGGTCAGGCAGCGTGTCAACAGGCTTGATCGCCATCCCTTTGATGTGCAATTGGGAGCAGCATCTACGGCAGGAGCCGCACCTGTTCTTCACCTGACGCTTGGACGCTTGCCGCTTCGCCGCCGCCTTTACCGGCGGCGAGTCGTGTTCTGGCGGTTGAGGCGCTCGTTGCGTTTGGCAGCCGCCTCCACTTCCGGATCGAACTCGATCACGCCATCCTGATCTTCCAGCAGGTCATCCAGCGACAGCCGATCCATGTGCACCTGGCGCAGTTCCTGCACCAGGTCGTCGCTGATCTCGCCGTCGCCGTTCAGGTAACGCCGGAACTCGCCGCCACCGGGATCGCGCCAGTTCAACTCGTGCACGGCCAGCAAGGTCCCTGCCGCGAACACGCGCAGCTTCCAGTCGCCGTCGAAGTCCTCGATCTTATGGGTGGGCAGCCAGGTGGAAGGGTAGACAAACGTCTCGCCTGCCTTCAGCTCCCAGGGGGTCTCGTCAATGAAGCGGCGCGTGCCCTGCCCGTCGATCAGCTCGAAGCGGATTTTGCCCCGCGCCCGGCGCGGCGAGCGCAGCACGACGAACGGCCGCACGTAAGCAGCATCCGGAGGCAGCTTCGACTCGCGATACAGAGTGGGCACGTCCTCTTCGCCATAGACCAGCACCCCCAGGTCGACCGGCGTCACCGCCAGATCACGCGGGTCAAGTCCCGCGCGCTGCACGGCCTGGACAGCCAGCCGGTGCATCTGGCCGGAAGCGCGGCCGCCCGGCGTGGACTGGCTGGCGGCGCTGCTCCGCCGGGCGGGGGGTGCGTCCGGCGCGAAGGGGTCCCGGCGGGCACGCTCGCGCTCCGCGATGCGCGCCGCGGCGCGATCCGAGCTGCTCTGGCGCGGCTCCGCCCATCCTTCGGCCTGGGCCTGGTCGAACCAGGTCGAGAGCTGTTCCTGAATCTGGCGCGGCCAGGCGGCCCAGTCCCCCTGGTTGATCAGCGCCCCCAGGAACAGCAGCCCGCCCAACAGCATCAGGAGGCCCATGAAATTCTCGCCGAACAGGGCCAGCACCCCCAGGACAATCAAGACCAGGGCCAGCGCGGAGCGACCCCGCCGATCCTCGCTCAAACGACGACGGCTCATCTTCCCTTACCTCGCCTACCCATGCTTACCTGTACTCCGACCATGACGAGTCCTACTGCTGCCCGCGCAGCAGCTCTTCCAGTGAAATTGGCGAGTCGTCCTCGGCCTCCGGCAGCGTCTCCTGCAAGCGGCGCTGGCGGCGGCGAATGGCTTCCGTCTCCTCGGCGATCAGGCGCTGGCGCTCCAGCAGGGATGGCCCCATGCTGAAGGTGTGCAGCCCGATCACCTCGCCGTTGACCATCGCCCGCATCTCCCACAATCCCGGCCGCCCGTCCGATTCGCCGCGCAGTGGCAGCCGGTAGGCAGACAGCACGTTGTTGGCCCCTGGCCGGAGGTAGACTTCCTCGTCCCGCGCGAAACACACCTCGCCGGAGTGATCCAGAATCTCGAAGCGCACCGTGATCCGCTCGTTGGCCCAGGTGGAATCGGCGTTCAGCACCAGGTACGGCTGGAGGCCCTGATCATCCAGCGTGAAGTCGGCGCGGCGCAGACGGAGGCCGTCCGTGCCCACCTCGCTGGCGATCAGCCCCACGTCAACCAGTTGGAACTGGCTGCCATACCCGCTGGACAAAGCCCCGGCCCGTTCCTGGGCGCGTTTGGCCGCGCTGCTGACCTCCACCCGGCTGCGGCGCGGGGGCGGGCTGGCGGCGCGCGTCTGGCGGCGCGGCAGCTCCGGCAGGCGGCTGCGGACTTCCGGCGACGTGAAGAATCCCAGGGCAAGCAGGGCCATCAGGATGTACCCGACCACCATCAGGAGCTGCACCTGGGCGCTGACCGCGCCGGAGATCAAAACCACGCCGAGCAGCAAGGCGATCAGAAAAAGCCAGATGATGGTCGCGCGGCGGCTTTTGCGCATGAGCCTCTGTCCGTTCTGCAAATTAGCGTCTCGTCAAGCGATCGCGCCCGCCCCTCTCAGGCGGCGGGCAGACTCCAGCCCACTTTCATTGTACAACCAGGGTTGCAGACAATGCAGCCCCAATTCCATGGGGGTCGTCCCAGGGAGTAATACGCGCCGGGCGGGCCGGAGTTGCGAACCCGGCCTGTCCCGCGCCGCGAGGCTAGCCGTCGCCATCCGGCAATCCGTCCGGGTCATCTTCCAGCGGCCCACCGGTCCCTTCCAGCACTTCGCGCGCGTTCTCCCAGACCGCGCCGGTCAGGGCCGCCCATTCCGCCAGGGCCAGCGTCTCCGCCCGGCGGTGCGGGTCGAGTCCGGCCGCGCCCAGCAGGGAGTCGGCCTGCTCCTTGTCGATGCCCAGCCCGCCCGCCAGAGCGTTGCGGAGCTGCTTGCGCTTCTGACTGAACCCGGCCCGCACCACCCGGAAGAACGTGGCCTCGTCCGGGACGGCCACCGGCCGGTCCGCGCCGTAGGTATCGATCCGCACCAGGGCCGAGACGACGTCCGGGCGCGGCCAGAAGACCGCCGGGGACAGGCGGGTGACCACCTGCGGCTGGCCGTAGTACTGCACCGAGACGGCCAGCAGGCTCATGTCCCCCGGCGCGGCGACGATCCGGTCGGCGACCTCCTCCTGGACCATGACCACCAGCCGGTTAGGCCGGTGGGCGCGCTCCAGCAGGTAGCGCAGGATGGCGCTGGTGATGTAGTACGGCAGATTGGCGATGACGCAGTAGTCTTCCTCCGGCCGGATGTGCAGGTCGAGGTCGACATCCAGGATGTCGGCGTGGACCAGGCGCACGTTGTCCCGGTCGCGGAAGCGGTGCTCCAGGAGCGGGATCAGGCGGTCGTCCAACTCGACCGCGATCACGCGCCGGGCGATGTCGGCCAGCCATTCGGTCAGCGCCCCGGTCCCCGGCCCGATCTCCAGCACGATGTCCTCCGGCCTGAGGCCGGCCGCCCGCACGATCTTGTCCAGGGCGTTCGGGTCGTGCAGGAAGTTCTGGCCCAGGCTCTTCTTGGGCGTGATGCCATAGCTGTCCAGTAAATAACGCGGGTTGGTCATGGTCTTCCGTCTGGCTCCGCAGCAAGGCACAAAACGGATAACGTTCAAAAACAAATGGGGCACGGATGACACGGATTAAGCACGGATCAGCACGGATTCTAGGGGATCAAAAAAACGAGGCTCTACGGTAAAAGTCGTGCGTACTGGTTTGAACAAGGGGTTTAAACCCCTTGTTTGCACTCGTTCTACCGTAGAGCCAAAAACGAATTCTTGATCCTGTGTAAATCCGTGATCTATCCGTGTCATCCGTGCCCTATTCCTTCCGGTCGCCGCCGCTGGTTGATTGAGGTAGTATAACCGCTTTGCGCGGGATTATCACCGGGAGCGGCCCAACCACGTGCGCCTGAGTCACCTGATCAAAGTCACCGGCCTGTCCGGGGCGGAAAATCACCTGCTGACCCTGCTGAGCGGCCTGCAAGCGCGCGGCCATGAGCCCCGGCTCTTGCTGCTGGTGGAGCCGGGCCGCCCGGCCGAGGAAGTCGTCGCGGCGGCCGAGGCGCGCGGCATCCCCACCGAGCGCATGCCCATCTACGCCGACCTTGACCCGACCCTGCCCGTTCGATTGGCCCGGTGGCTGCGCGCCCTCCGCCCGGACGTGGCCCATACCCACCTGCTGCACGCCGACCTGCACGGCATCCCGGCGGCGCGGCTGGCGGGCGTGCCGGTGGTCGTGACCAGCCGCCACAACGACGACGCTTTTCGAGTCAGGCCCGGCATCCGCCAGGTCAACCGCTGGCTGTGGGGCCGGGTAGACGCCGGGATCGCCATCTCCGAGGCCGTGGCCCGCTTCAGTATCGACGTGGAAGGCGCGCCCCCGGAGCGCCTGGTCACGATCCATTACGGCCTGCCGCCCGCTCCGCAGGAACGGCGCGAAGCCAGCCGGGCCGCCCTGCGCGCGGCGCTCGGCCTGCCTGCGGATGCCCTCCTGATCGGCACGGTCTGCCGCCTGATTGAGCAAAAAGGGCTGCCGTTTGGCCTGGACGCCTTCGCCCGGATCGCGGATCGCTTCCCATCGGCGCACCTGGCTTTGACCGGCGACGGCCCGCTGCGCGGCGCGCTGGAAGCCCAGGCCGCGGCGCTGGGCATCGCCGGGCGCACGCATTTCCTGGGCTGGCGGGCGGAGACGGCCCCGATCTTCGCCGGACTGGATATCTTCCTGATGCCCAGCCTGTGGGAAGGCTTCGGGCTGGTGCTGCTGGAAGCGATGGCCCAGGGCGTGCCGGTCGTGGGCAGCGCCGTGAGCGCCATCCCCGAAGTGGTGGTGCACGGCGAAACCGGCCTGCTCGTCCTCCCGCGCGACGTGGCCGGGCTGGCCGACTCCCTGACCGCCCTGCTGGGCGATCCGGCCCGGCGTGAGTCGCTCGGCGCGGCCGGCCGCGCCCGCCTGGAGACCCATTTCAGCCCCGCCCGCATGGTCGACGAGACGCTTGCCTTATACGAGCGCCTTGTCGGATGAAAGGCAAATAGGGCACGGATGACACGGATGAAACACGGATGGTCACGGATTTGGAAATATTGAAAAAGAATATCCCGCCTCATCCGGGGCAAGGTCAAAAGTGAATGACTGACCGCTGGAAGCATGGCGAACTGACCCAGCAGATCATCGGGGCTTTCTACGAGGTCTACAACGCCCTCGGCTACGGATTCCTGGAGAAGGTTTACGAAAACGCCCTGGTACACCAGCTCGAAAAAAGCGGCTTGCAGGTGGCCCAGCAGGTTCCCCTGGATGTCTACTTCGACGGTGTAATCGTCGGCCAGTACTTCGCCGACCTGATGGTCAACGATCAGATCGTGGTCGAGTTGAAAGCAGTCGATGCCATTGACGAGGTGCACGCTGCTCAACTACGCAACTATCTGCGCGCTACAAACTGTGAAGTAGGGCTGGTGCTCAACTTCGGCCCCAAGCCGACTTTCAGACGCCAGGTCATGGATAATCACCACAAACCCCATGGCGACCCTAAGAATATAGAGCATGAATGACATGGATTCACCCTGATCTGAAGTCCTTGATCCGTTTTTCCAATCTTCTAAAATCCGTGATCATCCGTGCTTTATCCGTGTCATCCGTGCCCTATTCTTGTTTTTCCTTGGACGGCCTATGCCCCACGAACTGAAGCGCCCCATTCGCGTTGTGAACCTGATCGCCCGGCTGAACATCGGCGGCCCGGCGGTGATCGTCGCCCTGCTGACCGCCCGGATCGGCCCGCCGGAGTGGGAGAGCACATTGATCTGCGGCCAGATCGGTCCCGCCGAAGGCGACATGGCCTACTATGCCGAGCAGCAGGGCGTCCATCCGCTGATCGTGGCGGAGCTGGGCCGCGAGCTGCACCCCCTCCGCGATCTGATCACGCTCTGGAAGGTCTACCGCCTGCTGCGCCGCCTCAAGCCGGACGTGGTCCATACCCACACCGCCAAGGCCGGATTCGTCGGCCGGATCGCGGCCCGGCTGGCGGGCGTGCCGGTCATCGTCCACACTTTCCACGGCCACGTCTTCCACGGCTACTTCAGCCCGGCCAAGACCCGCCTCTTTCTGCTGCTGGAACGTCTGACCGCGCGCCTCTCTAGCGCCGTCATCACGCTCAGCGACGGCCTGCGCGACGAGCTGTGCGACGTCTACCGCATCGCCCCGCGCGCGAAGTTCCGGGTGCTGCCGGTCGGCCTCGACCTGGACGCCTTCGCCCGCACCCCGCGCCGGGGCGGGACGTTCCGCGCGGCGTGGGGCATCCCGGCCGACGCGCCGCTGATCGGGATCGTCGGGCGGCTGGTGCCGGTCAAGAATCACGACCTGTTCTTGCGCATGGCGGCCCAACTTCAGGAACAGCGGCCGGACGCGCGGTTTGCCATCATCGGGGATGGGGAGCTGCGGGAAAGCCTGGAACGGCAGGCGGCGGCGCTGGGGCTGGCCGAGGCGGTGATCTTCACCGGCTGGCAGCACGACCTGCCGCCAATTTACAGCGACCTGGACGCGCTGATCATCAGCAGCCTGAACGAGGGCACGCCGGTCTCGGTGATCGAGGCCCTGGCGGCCGGGTGCCCGGTCGTGGCGACCGCGGTGGGCGGCCTGCCCGACCTGCTCGATCGCGGCGCGCTGGGCCGGCTCACCCCCGCCGGAGACGCCGCCGCGCTGACCCAGGCGGTCGCGGAGACACTCGCCGCGCCGCCCGACCCCGCCCAGGCACAGACGGCCATGCTGCACCGCTACAGCATCGACCGTCTGGCCCGCGATTTGGAGGAGCTGTACCGGGCGCTGCTGCGGGAGTAGCCCCGGCGGGAATCGTCGTACGCGCGCCTACTCGGCCCAGATTTCGACGCGCTCGCCCTGCTCTTCATCGACCATCTCGAAGATCTTGCCGGTCTCGCCGCTCTGGATGGCCTGCATCAACTCCTGGTAATCGATGTCGGCGTCGCCGGGCACGAAGCGCGCGCCCATCCGGATGCCGGTCCGCACCAGTCCCATCGGGATGTTGATGCTGACCTTGGTCTGGTTGGTGTGCGTGTCGGTGATCCGCACGCGCAGCCAGCGCGGCTCGCGCCCGCCGTTGGTCCGCCCGCCGACCGCCGCCCCGGTCGTGATCGCCTGGAGCAGCTTGGCGGCCTCGTCGGCCGTGATCGTGCCTTCTTCCAGCATCTTCAAAATCCGCATCCGCTCTTCAGAGGTACCCATCGTCCCCTACCTTTCACATGCCCTGTCTCGTCCACCGCGCCGGTTGAACGGCTCCGCCACGGCCCTTAGCCAAAGTAAACCCGCACGCGGTCGCCATCCTCGTTGATGTCGATCGTCAGCGGCTGCTGCTCGTCCACCAGGTCGGCCTGGAGCGACTCCAGGGTTTCCACCGCCAGATCGATCTGCTCCGCCGCGACTCCGCTGACCCACGGCCGGGCCACGTTCAGCAGGCGGCTCAGCCAGTCCAGCGGCACCGGCAGATCAAGCTCGATCCGCGTCCCATCCCGGTCCTCGACCCGGATGTGCGCCCAGGGGGAGCGCCGGCCCGCGTAGCTGACCAGCGCGCCGAGCAGGCCAAGTCCAAAGACCAGGCGGGCCGTGCTGCGTCCGATCCAGGTGAAGAAGCCGCCCCGGCCGCGCGTGTCGAGCAGGTAGCGGCCGCCCAGGAGGGCCAGCACGGCCGAGCCGAAGAAGGGCGTCTGCCAGCCGCGCCGGAAGCGATCCATGTCCGGCACAGGCTCGCCGCTCGCCGGGACGACCGTCCCGGCGGCCGGGGCTTCAGGTCGCGCCTGGGCCAGCAGGCGGCCGGCCTCGTCCGCGCTGATCTCGCCCGCCTCCAGACGCTTCAGGATGTCATCGTAGCTGTTGTTGTCGCTCATCCAACAAGTCCTTTC
>JARKOQ010000010.1 GCA_029976005.1 Aggregatilineales bacterium
CTGGAACCTGTTTGAGCAGGTGAATCCCACCGGAGCGGAACGGTTCCACCTTGCGCTGGCGCGAACGCACGAGGAGGCGCACACGATCATTGCCCGTTACCGGGCCGAGCATCCCTACCGGGTTCCGGGGGATGGGGAGTAGCCGGGGCGATCCGCGCGGTGGCGTAGCGATGAAGGGGCACGAAACCTGTAAGTATGCGGTGGACCGGATACGGGCGCTGAGACCGGTTTTGTAGGGACGACCGGCCGGTCGTCCGACGGCAGGCGGCGTTGCCGGATTGATTTGTTCATTCTCATTATTTGCCGGGCGGATAGAGTTGTCTTTGGACGATTGATGGTGACTCGATGGCTTTTCTAGCTCCCCTTGCCATTCTGCTCGCGGCGCTGGCGATTCCGATCGTCCTGCTGTACATGCTGCGCCTGCGCCGCCGCGAGGCCGAGGTCAGCAGCACGTACCTCTGGCAGCAAATTCTGCGTGACCGGGAGGCCAACGCCCCCTGGCAGCGCCTGCGCCGCAGCCTGCTCCTGCTGCTCCAACTGCTGATCCTGGCCCTGCTGATCTTCGCCCTGATGCGGCCCTTCGTCTCCATCCCGACCGTGACCACCGGCCGGATCGCGGTCCTGCTGGATGCTTCGGCCAGCATGAACGCGACCGACGTGGCGCCGTCGCGCTGGGCGGTCGCCCAGCAGGAGGCGCTGGCCATCGTCGCCGCGCTCGGCCCGGAAGACAGCATGACCGTCATCCGCGCCGCCGACGTGCCGGAAGTGCTGGCCAGCGCGTCCAACGACCCGGCCCTGCTGCGCCGCGCCATCCTGGGCGCGCAGCCTTCCCAGGCCGCGGCGGACTGGTCGGCGGCCCTGACCCTGGCCGCCGGGGGCGCGGTTGGCGCGGGGGAAGACTTCAGCGTGGTGCTGATCAGCGATGGCGGCCTGCCGCCCGATCTGCCCGTCCTGCCCGGCGCGCTGCGCTACGTCCCGGTGGGGCGCAGCGGCGACAACCTGGCGATCACCGCGCTGTCCACCCGGTCGCGCGCCGGGGAGCCGCCCCAGCTCTTCGCCGAGGTCCAGAACTTTGGCGATCAGGCCACCAGCGTGATCTTCAGCCTGAGCCTGGACGGCGTGCTGGATCAGGCGCGGCGCTTCGATGTGCCCGCGCGTGGCGCGCAGCAGGTTTTCGTGACCGATCTGACGGCCGATTTCACCGTCTTGCAGGCGGCGGTCGCCCCCAGCTCGGCCGCCACCACCGGCGATTATCTCGCCCTCGACAATACCGCCTGGACGATTCGCGGCGAGACCGGGGCGGGGCGGGTGCTGCTCATGACGGAGGGCAACCTGTACCTGCGCCAGGCGCTGGCCAGCCTGCCCGACCTGGAGCCATACCAGGGCCAGGTGGAGGCCGGCCTGCCGGAGGGCCAGGCCTTCGACCTGTACGTGCTGGACGGCTGGCTGCCGCCGGACGGCAAGCTGCCGGACGGCGACCTGCTGATCGTCAACCCGCCGGGCGATTCGCCCCTGTTCCGGGTAGCCGGTTCCAGCATGGAGACCGGCAATCCGCGCGTCAAGTCCGACGACCCGCGCACCCTGTACCTGAGCTTCGACAACGTCAATCTGCTCGATTTCATGGTGTTGGACGACGTGGAGTGGGCCGAGCCGCTGGTCTGGGTGGAGGGCGGGCCGCTGCTGCTGGCGGGCATCTACGAGGGACGCCAGGTGGCGATCCTGACCTTCGACCTGCACCGCTCCGACCTGCCGCTTCAGATCGCGTGGCCGATCCTGCTCGCCAACCTGATGCAGTGGTATACCCCGGCCCGGACTATCGACGCGCCGGAAGGCGTCCGGGTGGGCGAAACGCTGGCCCTCAACCCGCCCTTCGAGGCCGATACGCTGCGCATCACCCGCCCGGATGGGCAGACCAGCACCCTCCGTGTGGGCGACGCGCCGCTGATCTACGCCGATACCAGCCTGCTGGGGGTGTACACCGTCGACGTCTACGACGGCGGGACGCTGATCCAGCGCGAGCCATTCGCGGTCAACCTGTTCGAGCGCGGGGAGAGCTTTATCCAACCGGCCGCCAGCCTGACGATCGGCACGACCGAGGTGGGCGAGGCCCGGCGCGAGGACGTCGGTCAGCAGGAATTCTGGCCGGTGCTGGCCCTGATCGCGCTGGCGGTGCTGGCCCTGGAATGGGTGCTCTACCACCGCGCGATGCGCCTGCCCAGGCCGGAGCAGGTCTGGGCCGCGCGGCGCAGCCCGACCGGGCGGAGGCCGTGATGACCGACTCCCCCGACAACCGCCCGCCGCGCGTGATCGTGTGCCTGGGCAAAAACTGCAATGCGGCCGGGGTGGGCGCGTTGCTCCATGCCCGGTTGGAGGCCATGCTGGCCGAGGCCGATCCCTTCCAGCCGCCGTTTTTGCTGCGCACGGCCAACTGTCTGGACATGTGCGAGCACGGCCCCAACATGGTGATCTACCCCGGCAACATCCGGATCAACCACCTGGACGCCGAGAAGCTCCGCGTGGCGATCGAGACACACGTCCTGCGCCGCGAGGCGAAGCCGGGCGGTGTGGTATGATCGGAAGTACAGGTGTATAGCTGAACGAGGGCAATGACGTATGGTAACGCAATCCGTGACGGTGACCATTGAACTGACGGAAGAACAGCTCCGGGCCGCGCGGAGCACGGGCGTGCTCGAACCGGATGAACTGGCGCGCCTTGTCCAGCGCGAGCTTGAACGGCGGCAGGATGCCCGGCGGATGAACGAGATCATGGACGCGCTCCAGAGTTCGCCGGAAAAGCCGACGCCTGAGGAGATCGACGCCGAGATCGAGGCCTATCGTTCCAAAAAGCGAGCCCGGCGTGCGAGTGGTGATTGATACGAACGTGCTGGTTTCGGCGATGTTGTGGGGCGGCAAACCACGCCAGCTTTTCCACAAGGGTCTGACGGGGGAAGTGATTCTGGTGATTTCCGAGGTGCTGCTCGACGAACTGGCGGACGTGCTCTCCCGGTCCAAGTTTGCAGCCGAATTGTTGAGGGTCGGAACGTCCGTTGAGGAAATCGTGGAACTCGTGCGCCGGCGTGCGGAGGTCGTATTGCCTGCCCAGATTGATCCGGCGATCGCCGCCGATCCGGACGACGACGCCGTGCTCGCCTGCGCGATCGCGGGCCGGGCGGACGCCATTGTGTCTAGCGATCGTCATTTGTTGGAGTTGGCTCAATACCGCGCTATTCCGATTGTGACGGCCTCCGCTTTGCTGGAGCGGTTGGCGGAATAGACTTGTTGCCATGACCTTCACCACGCCGCTTGCCCTGCTTCTGCTGATCCTGCTGCCCGCGCTGGCCTATGTCGGCTGGCCGCGGCTGGCTTACCGCCGCCGCCGGGACACGCTCAGCCTGATCCTGCGCCTGCTGATCGTCCTGCTGCTGGTGCTGGGCCTGGCCGGGATGCAGATCAGCCAGGCGGCGGAGAAGCTGGCCGTGGTCTTCCTGGTGGATGCCTCCGACAGCATGGATGCGGTCGCCCAGGGCGCGGCGCTGGATTACGTCCGCGCGGCGATGGCGACCAGCGGCCCCAACGACCAGACCGCCGTGATCCTGTTCGGCGGCAATGCCCTGGTCGAGCGGCCCATGCAGCCCGGCACGGAGCTGGGCCAGATCGGCTCCCGGCCGGTCACGCTCAACACCGACCTGGCGGAGGCGATCCGGCTCGGCACGGCGCTCTTCCCGGCCGACTCGGCCAAGCGGCTGGTGATCCTGAGCGACGGGGTGGAGACGGTCGGCGACGCGGCCGAGGCGGCCCGCCTGGCCGCCGCCTCCGGCATCCAGATCGACTTCGTGCCCTTCCAGCGCCAGCCCGCCCCGGAAATCCTGGTGACGGACGTCCAGGTGCCCACCCGGCTCACCGTGGACGAGGCCTTCGAGATCAACTACACGGTCGAGAGCGAGATCGACACCGAAGCGGTGGCCTCGCTGCTCGCCTCGGGGCAGACGTTGGCCCGCACCCGGCTGCAACTGCGCCAGGGGGAAAACCGCTATTTCTTCCGCCTGCCGAACGGCTTCCCGGCCACCGGCTTCAGCGACATCCGCATCCAGGTGGAGCCGGTCGACGCCGCCGCGGACGGCTTCTACCAGAATAACCGCCTCTCGGCTTTCACGGAAATCACCGGCCCCTCGCGCGTGCTGCTGGTGCGTCCGGCGGGCGAGGCGGGCGAGGAGGAGATCGTCCACCTGCTCCCGGCCCTGGAGGAGGTCGGCCTGGCGATCGACGTCGTCACGCCGGATGAGCTGCCGATCGGCCTGGCTCCCCTGAGCGCCTACGTCAGCGTGATCCTGGCCGACGTGCCCGCCTCCGACCTGTCGCCGCTGCGCATGGAAGTCCTGCGCACCTACGTGCGCGACCTGGGCGGCGGGCTGGTCGTGCTGGGCGGGCCGCACAGCTACGGCGTGGGCGGTTACTTCCGCACCCCGCTGGAGGATACCCTGCCGGTCGAGATGCAGCTCCGCGATCAGGAGCGCCTGCCGTCCCTGACTCTGCTGTTCGTGATCGACAGTTCCGGTTCGATGGCGGCCATCGGGCCGAGCGGCTATTCCAACCTCGATCTGGCCAAGGAAGCAGTCATCCGCTCGGTCGATCTGCTCGCGCCGACCGACACGCTGGGCGTGGTCAGCTTCGACTCGGCGGCTTCGTGGATCATCAATCCGGTGCCGGTCGAGAATCCGCCTGCCTTGCAGGAGCAGGTCGCCCGTCTGCGGCCCGGCGGCGGCACGGACATCCTGGGCGGGCTGCGCGCCGGGGCCGATTACCTGGCCCGCGCCCCCACGCCGCTTTCGCACATCATCCTGCTGACCGACGGCGGCGCGAACCCGGCGGGCATCCAGGCCCTGGTGGAGCAGATGCGGGTTCAATACGGCACGACCACGTCCGTGGTCGCCATCGGGGACGGCTTCGCCCCCTTCCTGCAGGACGTGGCGATGACCGGCGGCGGCAACTTCCACTTCGCCCGCGATGTAAGCACCATCCCCAGCATCTTCACGGCGGAGACGGTGCTGGCGACGCGCTCCTATATCGTGGAAGAGGATTTTTACCCGGCCCAGGTCGGCGACAGCCCGATCCTGACCGGGATCACGCGCGTGCCCCAGTTGCACGGCTACGTGGCGACCACGGCCAAGGACACCGCCCAGGTGTTGATGCGCAGCCCGGAGCCGAACGCCGACCCGATCCTGGCGACCTGGCAGTTTGGGCTGGGGCGGGCCGTGGCCTGGACGAGCGACGCCACCAGCCGCTGGGCCGGCGATTGGGTGACGTGGGAGGACTACCCGCGCTTCTTCAGCCAGATGGTGCGCTGGACGATCACCGAGGGGATCAACAGCACCCTGGAAGCGCGCGTCGAGCAGCGTGGCGAGGAAGCCGTGCTGGTCGTCGACGCCCGCGACCGGGAAGGGGCCTTCCTGAACGGCCTGCTGCTGAACGTGGCGATTGTCAGCCCGGACCTGGAGGCGCAGACCGTGCAGTTGTTCCAGGTCGCGCCGGGCCGTTACGAGGGCGTGTTCACGCCCGGCGCGGAAGGCGCTTACTTCATCCGCGCCTCCGGTCAGCCGATTCCCGGCGTGACGCTCCCGGCGGGGACGACGGTCGCCCAGACGACCGGCTGGGTGCTGACGTACTCCCCGGAATACCGCCTGCCCAAATCCGGGATCAATCTGACCCTGCTCAACGATCTCGCCAACCTGACCGGCGGCAGTTCCCTGGTGGACCGGCCCGGCGCGGTGTATGCCCACGACCTGCCCGCCGCCGGGGCCGCGACTCCGCTGTGGCCGGGGCTGTTCCTGGTCGCGACTCTGCTGCTGCCCTTCGACGTGGGCGTGCGCCGCCTGATCGTCACCCTGGGCGACCTGCGCCGCCTGCGGGCCTGGCTTCTGCCGCGCCTGGGCATCCAGCCGCCGTCGATCGACGAGACCCGTCTGGGCCAGATCGGCCGCCTGCGCGGGGCCAGGCAGCGCGCGCGGGAGGACCTTGACGCTACCTACGGTAGCGGTGCAACCTACGGTAGCGGCGCCACTTACGGTCATGGCAGCGCACCCTATGGCGATGTCCCCAGCCCGGTGGAGCGCGTCCTGCCCGCCGACGAGCGCCAGCGTCCGACTCCCGCCGCGCCGCCGGAGGAGCGCCCGGCCGGGCCGGAGGGCGCGATGGCCGCCGCCCTGGCCGCGCGCAAGCGCGCCCGCGCCGCCGAAG
>JARKOQ010000117.1 GCA_029976005.1 Aggregatilineales bacterium
CATGCGGTTCCTCTCGATCGTGGCTACACTGCCATCGCTTCGCTGGTCATCGGCAGACGCATCTCCTGCACGATCCGCCACGCGAAGCGGGCGCCGTTGGTGAAGCCGAATGGGTTCTTCAGCTCCGCCTCCTGGAGGGGATTGTCATCGCCGGGCATGTTGCGGTCGTAGCGCCAGCGGGTCTTGGCCAGATCCGCGACCCAGACCGCGAACTCCGGAGACAGCACGTTCGCCAGCCGGGCGGCGGCCAGCTCCAGCCGTGGCTCGATGCTCCCGTTCTGGAGGGGATGACCTGCCAGATACGCCACGTCGATGTGGCTGGGCGGTATTCCGTAGCGGGGAGCCTCGTACAGATGCACCCCGCCCTGATTGCTGGCGGGCCGGGCTGAGAACGTGCCCCGGCGCTGGTTCACCGGCCAGGCCGTCGCGGTCTGCGTCGCATCCGCGCTGGGGTCGCTGCCCTCGCCGACCTGGAGCGCATCCCAGACCAGGGTCAGGGGCAGCGTCGGATCGGTGTACACCCGGCAGACATCCACCTGACTCACGAAGCTGGACGCCTGGTCGTAGGGAGCGGCCGCCGTGCCTTCCAGCACATCCGGGCGGACAAACTGGGCTTTGTGCCCCTGGATCGTGGCCGTCGTCCCGCTGACCCGCACCGTCATGGGCCGGATACACCAGCGGTCGTCTGCGGTGCCCGGTGCGCCGTCCGCCTCGCGGTAGAACACCCGCACCTCGTCCAGGTCGACGCCTTCCGGAACCGTCGCGGTCACGGTCGCCGTGTCCGCCTCAAACGTCACGCTGGCATCCTCGGCCAGGACAGACACCGCCCGTCGCCCAAACGCCTGCACGTGCTGGTACGAGGTGCAAACTTCCGCGAACATCCAGCGGTAGAACTCGGCCGTGTCGGGCTGGAACCGGATGCGCTCCTGGCGGTAAACCGGGGTTATGTCGAACCCCAGCGCCCTGACCAGGTTGGCTTCCGCCTCCGCCACGTACTGGGCCAGCAGGTCGTGCAGCGTCTGATTCCAGAAAGGCATGGCCACGCTGTTCACCTGCCCATCGTCGAGGCAGTTGAAGTGAGCCAGATTCAGCCCCATCAGGGCCGCGTAGCGGTCCAGCGGCAGCAGCGTGACGACGTTCGAGCGGGCCATGATCAGTCGCCTTCCAGGGTCACGGACACGACCCCATCCGAACCCCCGGCCCGGATGAAGCGCAGGTTGGCGAGATTTTGCTTGCCGACGATCTCGGTTTCCTCTTTGGCGGCCAGGTAATGGCCGGTCGTGGCGCTCGGATCGTCGCCGTCGTAGCGGTAGCGCACCGGGTTGGTCGCCACAGTGATGCGCGCCCGGTCGGCCTGGGCGACCAGCTCGTCGCTCAGTCCGGTCAGGTCAGCCAGGGCGATCACGGTCGTGCTGACCGAGTCGCTTCCGAAGGCGAACGCCGTGGTCGTGTAGATTGCCATCAGCACATACCCCTTTTCATGCGGGCAGTGGGTGCGGCCCCCTGCCCGCCCGCGGCCTACTGCGTGATGTAGAACACGGCGATAGTCGCCGCGCCTGCCGTCGCCGCTCCAACGTCGCCAGCGTTCTGCCCCACGTAGGTCGCATGAACGGTCACCGGCGCTGTCAGGACAGCGAACATCTCGTCCGGGTCAAAACCCGTCACGATCTGCCCCAGGCTCGACACGTTCAGGTTGTCC
>JARKOQ010000119.1 GCA_029976005.1 Aggregatilineales bacterium
CTCGGGCGTGGGCTCGGGGAGGACGGCCGACGGAGGCAGCTGGGCGACCAGCGCGGGCGCGGCGTCGGCATCGGGCCGCGCCAGCAAAAAGAGCTGCCCCGCCGCGGTCAGGAGCGACGGGTCCACCAGCGGCTGACCCGATGAAAAGAGCACCTGCTGCGTGCCGTCCTCCGGGTTGACGGTCACGACGCCGCCCGGGCCGGCCAGCGCCAGATCATCGCCCCAGGCGATCATCTGGCCGGAGGCGATGTCGTCCGCCTCGGTGACCGCTTCGCCCAGCCCGGTGGCCGGATCAAAGCGGTGGATTTCCACGTAGGCGTTCTCCAGGTACTCGCGGCGCACCGAATAGTACAGCCTGCCGCCGAGGGAGGCCTGGGCGTCGATGTCGGCGGCGGCGATGGTTTGCCAGGCGTCGCTCCCCGCCAGGCGCAGCCGGAGATCGCCGGAGGCCGTCAGCAGGGTTTCAAAGCCGCCGAAGTTCCGGTAGAGCCCCGTGGGGTCCACGTCGGAGGGGACCAGCGCGCCGGCGGCGGCATCCAGGGTGCGGTTGGCGTACACGCCGCTCTCGATCAGCCCGCCCACCATCAATCCGTCCATCGCGTCGGTCAGCGCGGCATCCTGAAAGCCCAGGTCCATCACCTGCCGTGTCTCGTCCGTCGCCGGGTCCAGCGCCATCAGAAGCGCGGAGTTCGCGCCGTCCAGAAAGTAGATTGCGCCGTCCCTCTCCACGTAGACCGCGCCGTCGAAGATCTCCGCCAGCAGGCGCTCCTCCGCCTGGCTGGCGGCGCGCAGCGCGGCGGGTTCGTCTCCCGAGGGGCCGCCCTGGGTGGTAAAGTACAGCTTGCCCTCCGTCTCCGCGACCACGCGCAGGCCGTAGGGCGACCAGGCCTCCGCAACCCGGGCAGCCGCGGAGGCATCCGCGGCCGGCAGGGACTGGGAGAAAGCCGTGCCGCCCATCAGCATCAGGGCGGAAAAGGCCAGCGCCAAAATGCGTTTCATGCTTTTCCCTCCTTTTGGTTGCCAAAAATTTGACGCATTTGTTGCGGGGGACGTTCCGGGGAACGGGCTGCCGGGATGCAAAAAAATGGCGTCCGGGGACCCGGATGGATCCCCGGACGCCGGGCGCTAGTAGTCCACGAAGTCTAAGAACCGATGATAGGGTGCAGAGATTTTTCTGCCCGGCACGGAGCCGGAGCGCAGGCGCAGCAGCGCTACGTCAAGCGGAGAGCGACACGGCCGGACAGGAAAAGATCCAGCCATAGCGCGGTAATCAGGCTTCGCGGACTATTAGGGCCTCGGCCGCTTGAGGAAAAACTCCGCTTCGACGGTCTGGTTGATCCCGGCTTCTGCCAGCGCCAGGGGCAGGCGCACCCTGATGGGCGTGTCGCTGAAGATTTCGGCGGTATTCACCGGCGGCGGGAACTGGATGTCAAACGCGTTCGGCTTGGTATAGGTCGGGTTCAGCAGCAGATTGTTCTTCGCGTCGACCTCCAGCCCATCCACCCATACCTCGGGATCGCATTGGGTCCACAGCGCGCGCCACTGGTCCTCGCCGAGCGCCACGCCATTGAGCAAGACTTCTCCTTCAATGCAAACCCCGCTGTCGCGCAGCTTCGCGCCGGTTATGCGCAGCGCCGCGCCCTCCGCGTTGCCACCCTCGATGGGGTATTCCCTGCCCTTTTCGCCAAAGTCCGCGTACAGCGCGGTGGCGAGCGCCTCGCTTTCC
>JARKOQ010000015.1 GCA_029976005.1 Aggregatilineales bacterium
GATGCCGGGCATCGCCGTCCAACGCGCCAAACCCTGTCCGGACCGATTGATTCCCACGCTGGAACCAACCCTCGTTCGCCGGCTATTGCGCGGAGGCCCGGCCCATTCCACGTTGCCGTCTACAGTCCCGCGCGGCTTGTCCCCTGCGCCAGCAGATCGGCGGCGGCGCGGCGGGCTTCCTCCACCACGGCCGTGATATCCGCCCGGTACTGGGCCGCCGCCGGACTCTCGTCCCCGCTGACGTTGATCTTGACGTTGAGCGCCGCGATCTCGACCGCCGCCAGGCCCATGTGGACCCCTGCCAGCGCGTCGCTGATCGCGTTCTTGTTGCCGATGGCCGCCGCCTGCCCGGCCAGCTTGAGCGCGTCCAATGCCGCCCGCGCCACGCTCAGGGGCACGTCCGCCGCGCCGTAGGTCGCCAGCCGGATCGCGTCCGCCCGGCCGGGCTCGTCCTTGGAGATGGCATAGGCGGCCATGACCTGCTCGAAGGCGGCCACGTCGGCCCGGATCGCGTCCAGGAGTTGCAGGCGCAGGGCCTCGGCCTGGGCGGCCAGCGTGACAGCCTGATCCTGCACGTCTTCGTAACGCTTCTTGCCCACGGTCAGGCGCGCGCCCATCTCCGCCAGGGCGGCGGCCACTGCGCCCGCCGCCGCCGCGACCGCCCCGCCGCCCGGCGCGGCATTGCCCGCGCTGACCGCGTTGACGAACGTGTCCGGCTTGAGCGATAAGTCCTCGTCAGTCGGGGCAGAAGCCTGCGCCGCCAGCTTGCGTTCCAGAATTTGATCGGGGGTGAACCCGTCGAGCTGCAAATACCACTGCGCGGCGTCGACCAGGGCATCCTCCGGGATCAGGCCGACCAGCTCGCTGTGGGTGGGCATGACGCCGTAACGGGCCGCCTCGCTGCGGATCATCTCGACGACCCGCGCGATCGGCGTGCGGCGGAAGTCGGTCAGGTTCATCGAGACCTGGGCCTGACCTTCCACGAGCAGGCCCAGGGCCTTCACAAAGCGCAGCCCGCCGCTGGAATGGCGGATCGCTCTGGCGATCTTGTTGGCGATTTCGACCTTATCCGTATTGAGGTAGACGTTGAAAGCCACCAGAAACGGCCGCGCGCCGATCACGGTCGCGCCCGCCGGGCCGAGCGCCGCCGGGCCGAAGTCCGGGGCGCGGTCGGGGTCGGTCTGGATGGTCTCTTTCAGCCCTTCGTATTCGCCCTTGCGCACATTGGCGAGGTTCTCCCGGTCGGGCCGGGTGGCGGCGGATTCGTACAGGTAGACCGGGATGCTCAACTCGCGGCCGACGCGCTCGCCCAACCGCTGCGCCATCGCCACGCAGTCGTCCATCGTCAGACCGCGCAGGGGGATGAAGGGCACGACGTCCGTCGCGCCGATGCGGGGATGCTCGCCCCGGTGGACGTTCAGGTCGATCAACTTCGAGGCCGTGGCGATGGCCTCGAACGCGGCCGCTTCGACCGCCTCCGGCGGCCCGGCGAACGTGACCACGGTGCGGTTGTGGTCGGCGTCGCTGCTCTGATCGAGGACGGCCACGCCGGGCACGGCGCGGAGGGAGTCCACGATCCGGGCGATCACGTCCGGCCGGCGGCCTTCGCTGAAGTTGGGCACACATTCCACCAGGGGAGTCAGCACACAGCACCTCGCGGGGTAGGGTTACGGGAATGGGCGGAATTATAACATGGGGGAGGGAGAGAAAAGAGGCGGGCATGGCGGCGTTCCTGGCGGCCCAGGTCGCCCGGTGGACGTGCAAAATCTGCGGCGGCGCGATCTCCCTGCACGACGGGGTCTGCTCCGACTGCGGTGCCCCGGCAGCGGGCGAGTGACATGCCGCGAAAAACATAATCTCACCGCAGAGGGCGCGGAGGGAAAACAGATAACCTTTGGAACGCTACCCCCTTGTTTTTCTCTCTTTCCCTGCCTGTTTCTCTGCGCGCTCCGTGCCCTCTGCGGTGCAATGTTTCTCCGGGGGAGCTTGTTGGTTTTGCCCCATGACGGCGGCGCGAGACGTGGCATAATAGGCCGGATTGCGCCCGTTTTCTCTCGCCTGATGCCTACACCCATGACTAACCGCCAGCAGTTCCTCGCCGGGATCAAGGCCCAACTGCCGATCCTGCTCGGCACGACGCCCTTCGGCATGATCTACGGCATCGCCGCCATCAAGGCCGGACTCACCCCCGTCCAGGCGATCGGTATGTCGATGATCGTATTCGCCGGGTCGTCGCAGTTCGTGGCCGCCCAGTTGTTTCACGCCCAGGCCCTGGGGATGGTGATCGTGTTGACCACCTTCGTGGTCAATCTGCGCCACATGCTGTACAGCGCCTCGATCGCGCCCTATGTGCGCCATCTGACCCGCCCCTGGAAGTACGCGCTGGCCTTCCTGCTGACCGACGAAGCCTACGCGGTCAGCATCACCAATTACCGCACCGCCAGCCCGGAAGCCACCCAGACCACCAACAAACACTGGTTCACGCTCGGCGCGGGCCTGACGCTGTGGGTTTCCTGGCAGATCAGCACGATCGTCGGGGTGGCGCTGGGGGCGTCCGTCCCGGCGAGCTGGGGGCTGGATTTCACCCTGGCCCTGACCTTCATCGCCCTGCTGATCCCCACCCTGGAGGACGCGCCCGCCATCGCCGCCGCCCTGGCCGCCGGGATCGTCGCCACGGCGGCCAACGGCCTGCCGTATAACCTGGGGCTGCTGCTGGCCGTGCTGGTCGGGATCGGAGTCGGGCTGGGGGCGGAACGGCTGGCCGGGCAATCCAGCGCGGCCCCGGCGCTGGCGGAGGGGGACGACTGATGGAGAACTGGCTGATCATCCTGGGGATGGTGCTGGTCACCTACAGCGTGCGCCTGTCGGTGATTGCCCTGCTGGGCGATACCCGCCTGCCGGACGGCCTCAACCGGGCGCTGCGCTACGTGCCGCCCGTGGCCCTCTCGGCGATCGTCTTCCCGGCGCTGCTGGCTCCCGGCGGGGCGCTGGACATCTCTCTGGGCAACGTGCGCCTGATCGCGGGCGCGGTCGCCGCGCTGATCGCCTGGCGCACGCGCAACGCGATCCTGTCGATCGCGGCGGGCATGATCCTGCTGTGGGTCTTGCAGGCGCTGGCCGGGTAGCGCCCGTCCGGGCGGCGCAAGGCCGACGCGGCATGCCCCGTCCCTACACAGGTGGGCGTTTTTCTGGCCTCCCGGTCTCTTGGCCTCTGCTTTTTCTTACCTCCTGCCTCTCCCCTACCGCGCCCCGGCGTAGGCCGCCAGGATGCGATCCATCTCGGCATTGACCGCCGGATCGACCTGCTTGCGGGCCGGGTCGGCATCGTACCAGGCCAGGGTACGCCGGATGCCGAGGTGGAACGGGATCGTGGCCCGGTATTCCGGCACGAAGGTCTTGATCTTGGTGTTGTCGAACAGCACGCTGTGGGCCTTGTCGCCCAGCAGGCCCGCCCCGATCTGCGGGCTGACGCGGGCGATGAAGTCCGATGGAATGTGCACGAAGTTCGGAGTTACCCCCAAAGCCTCGGCGATCGTCCCGTAAATCTGGTTCCAGGTCAGGCTCTCGTCGGACGTGATGTGGAAGGCGTGGCCGATCGCCCTGGGATTGCCCAGCAGCCCGGCGAAGCCCAGCGCGAAGTCGTCCACGTGGGTGACCGTCCACAGCGAGGTGCCGTCCCCGTGGACGATCACCGGCGCACCGCGCAGCATGCGGTCGGGCAGGGTGTAGGTGTTCCAGCCGCCGATCGCCAGCGGGAAGTACTGGCCGTAGGTGTGCGAAGGGCGCACGATCGTCATCGGGAAGCCGTCCTCGCGGTAGGCGCGGTTGAGCCGTTCCTCGCAGGCGATCTTGTTGCGGCTGTACTCCCAGAACGGGTTATAGAGCGGGGTCGCTTCGGTGAAGACCGGGTGGGTGGGCGGTTTCTGGTAGACCGAAGCCGAGCTGATGAAGATGTACTGCCGGGTGCGGCCCTGGAACAGAGCCAGGTCGCTCTCGATGTCTTCCGGCACGAAGGCGATCCAGTTGACCACCACGTCCCACACCTGGCCGCCCAGCACGCGGCGCACCTGATCGGGCTGGTGGATGTCGGCCGTGAGGTGCTGCACGCCGGGGATGGGCAGGCGCTGGCCGCGATTGAGCACGGTCAGGTCGATCCCGCGCGCCAGCGCGAGCTGGCTGACCGCCGTACTGATGTTGCCGGTGCCGCCGATGAACAGGACTCGCATGGGGTCTCCCTCCTCCAGATGACGGTACCTTCATGGTAAAGCGAGGCGCCGCAAAGCACCAGCCGCAGCCGCACAAGATCAAAGCCAGGCCGATCGAGATCAGCCTCAGGAGCTTCATAGGTTGTCTCTGGAACCCTTCAGGAGCGCGGGCCGGGCGGCGGCCAGAAGCGGAATCCCGGCTGCCGGAGGGTCAGGACGAACAGCGCGACATACAGGATTTCGAGCACGATCGCGGATACGAACAAGCAGTCTTTCATAGCTCCCTCCGACATGGATCGAGAGGACCTGCCGACATTATAAGCTGCTCCGGCGGGATGAGTCTGCAACCTCCAGCCGGTGGACGCGTCTAAGCGGGTGGACTATGATTATGGCGTTTGTGCTTTCGATGTGACTGTGTGAGAGGGAGTTTCCATGAACCACA
>JARKOQ010000148.1 GCA_029976005.1 Aggregatilineales bacterium
GGGGAAACAGGGCCGATCTGCCAAAGACAATTAAACCGCCAAGACGCCAGGAACGCCAAGAGAAAAAGGCATTTCACCGCAGAGGACACGGAGAACGCAGAGAAAAACATGGAGAAAAAGGGTTGATCACGGCATCCGATTCTGGCGGAGGAATGGGATAGGGACTGTGCAACGCTCCACCCCTTGCCTTTCCTCTGTGTCCTCCGTGCCCTCTGTGGTGAAATGCCTTTACCCGAAGCTGATCACGCCCCCGCCGTGGCGGGCGGCGTGCCAGGCCAGGGCGACCGCGATCACGGTATCGTCGTGCGCGCCGGAGGCCGCCCCGTAGCGGTACAGGCCGGAGGGCAGCCGCTCCAGGCTGAAAGCGGCCAGCTCCCCGCGCAGCACGGGATCGTCCAGCAGCGCGATCTGACCGCGCTCGATCGCCAGCGCCAGGCTCTCCACCAGCGGCCCCTTGCTGCTGGCCGTGGTCTGGAAGGGCCGCACCGGCAGCCCGGCCGCTTGCAGGGCCTCGATGTTCACGCTGCCGATGCTGTTCGCCTCGGCCCAGATGACCTCCGGATGCCAGCGCTCGACCAGGGCGCGCAGCCGGTCGCGCTGTTGTGCCCAGCTCACCTGCCGGAAGCGATCCAGCGCGACCAGCGTCCTTGCCTCGACATCGATCACGGCGAAGGCGGTGTAATCGTCCACCCGGCCCCAGTCGATCCCGGCCGCGTAACGCGCGCCGGGACGCGGCGATCCGGGTTGGGCGGTGCAGACCGTCTCGATCCCCCGGAACAGCAGCCCGGCATCCTCGATGAACTCGGCCAGGTACTCCTGGCGGAACCAGCGCTCCGGCATCTCCAGGCGGGCGGCGTCGATCTCCTCCGGCCGGATCAGCGGGTTGGCCGCGGTCGGCGCGTGGAAGCTGGCCCAGTCCTCGGCCAGCGGATCGAGGCCGCGCTGGTACAGGCGGTGGAACCAGTTCAGCCCATTGGGCGTGCTCAGCAGCAGGGCGCGCCCCTGCCGGTCGGAGAGGGCCGGGCGCACCGCCCCCGTCCAAACTTCCTCCGGCAGGAAGGCCGCTTCGTCCAGCACGGCCAGGTCCAGCCCGACGCCGCGCAGGGCGTCCGGCTCGTGGCCGCTGCGCACCTGGATCACGCCCCCGCCGGGCAGTTCGATCCGGCGGCGCTGTTCGTCCTTGTCCGTCCATACCCCATCCAGCGTGCCCTTCAGGCTGCGCCAGACTTCGTCCGCCATGGCGTAGGTCGGCGCGATCCACCAGCCGAAGCCGCCGCGCCGGGCGCAGTCAAGCAGGGCCACTTTGCCCAGCTCCGTCTTGCCCCAGCGGCGGCCGCAGGCCACCACCTTGAAGCGGGCGGGAGTCATCATGACGCGCCGCTGCCCAGGGTGGAGCATCCTGGATCGCACCGTCATAGACGAATTCCCAGCGGACGATCTGTTCCTTGGCGTCATGCGGCCCTTCGAGAATCTGGAGGACTTCGGCGGACGTCTTGAGCGCGGCGGCGACCTGGTGCAAGGGCGCCTCGTCGATCTTGTCCGGGACGGCTTCGGCCAGGAGCTTCATCGCCCGCCGCACGGCGGCGGCCAGCTCGGCGTCGGAAGGGGCGGCAGCGGCGGCGGATTCCGCCGGGCACGGCGTATTGCGTTTCAGGTGTTGAGTCGTCGCGGTCATGGGCGCGTCACAATCCAGGCGATAGACAGATCACGGTGTTCGATGCCCTGCGAATGGGTAAGCATGGCCGAGAAAGCCGGACGGGGCTACCATGCGAATGATCCGCCACCGTGCCCCACGGCCACCCCAATTCAAAATCCAAAACTCAGCATTCAACATTGCCTCTGGGGCGCAGCCCCCTGGCCGCGCGCGCTCGCCCTCCGGCTGGATGACGGCCACGCCTGCGACTCTCCGCGTGGGTTTGCGTGCCGTGCGCGCGGCGGCCAGGGGAGCCGCCCGGTGCTGGGTACTGACAGCCTCAATTTAGCACAAATGTTCTATGCGATGTGCGAAAAATATGGGCGATTCGGCTACAAACGTGGTCGATTTCGCCGAGGTCCGCCAGCACACTTCCCGCAGGAAAGGTACAATAGGGCGCATCGACCGCCTGAACGCTATGCCTGCGCCCCGATGATCCATCTTTCCAGCCCGCACGGCGCGCTGTCACCTGACCCGTTTCGCATACCTTACCGTCGGCTACCTCAGTGGTTGAGTATCCTGATGCGGAGGAAATAATGACCGAGTTTCTTGATGCGCCCGGCAGTTTTTATGTCGGCCGCACGTTTGACCTGGCCAGCGGCGCGCCCGTGCGAGACGACTACGTCTACTACGATTCGCGCGACCTGACGACCCACGGCCTGGTCCTGGGCATGACCGGCAGCGGCAAGACCGGCCTGTGCATCTGCCTGCTGGAAGAGGCGATCCTGGACGGGGTGCCGGCGATCATCGTCGACCCCAAAGGCGACATCGGCAACCTGCTGCTGACCTTCCCGGCGCTCCAGGCAGGCGACTTCCAGCCCTGGGTGGACCCCGGCGAGGCCCAGCGCAAGGGGATGGACGTCCCGGCCTATGCCCAGAACCGGGCCGAGTCGTGGAGCAAGGGCCTGGCCGACTGGGGCATCACCCCGGAGCGGATGGCCAAACTCAAGGCCGCAGCCGATTACACGATCTACACCCCCGGCTCCGACTCCGGCGTGCCGATCAGCATCCTGGCCTCGCTCAAAGCCCCCAAGGTTTTCAACGAGGAAGTCACCCGCGAGCAGATCAACGGCACGGTCACGGCCATCCTGTCCCTGGCCGGGATCAGCGCCCAGCCGGTCAAGGACGCCGAGCACGTCTTCGTGAGCAACATCGTCGAGTACAACTGGCGGGCCGGCAAGGACCTGACCCTGGAAGACATCATCCTCCAGGTTCAGGAGCCGCCCTTCGAGAAGCTGGGCGTACTGCCGGTGGAGAAATACTACCCGGCCGACAAGCGCATGAGTCTGGTCATGGCGCTCAACAACGTCGTGGCCGCGCCGTCGTTCGGCGCGTGGCTGCGCGGCGTGCCGATGGACATCCAGAGCCTGCTCTACACCCCGGAGGGCAAGCCGCGCGTCGCCATCCTGTACATCGCCCACCTGAACGATACCGAGCGCATGTTCATCATGACCCTGGTGCTCGAATCGCTGATCGCCTGGATGCGCAATCAGGGCGGCACGTCCAGCCTGCGCGCCCTGCTCTACATCGACGAGATTTTCGGGTACTTCCCGCCGGTCCAGAACCCGCCCAGCAAGGAGCCGCTGCTGCGCCTGCTCAAGCAGGCCCGCGCCTTCGGCCTGGGCGTGCTGATTGCCACCCAGAACCCGGTCGACCTGGACTACAAGGGCCTGTCCAACATTGGCTCGTGGTTCATCGGCCGCCTGCAATCCGAGGGCGACGTGGACCGGATCATCGCCGGGCTGAAGGAAGCCGCGGCCAGCGGCAACCTCAACCTGTCCGAGGTCAAACAGCTTGTGGCGCAGATCCAGTCGCGCGTCTTTCTGCTGCGCAATGTGAATGACGAAGGCAAGACCACGCTCTTTAGCTGCCGCTGGGCGATGAACTACCTGCCCGGCCCGCTGACCCGCCAGCAGATCGAAATCCTGATGGCCGACAAAAAGGCCGGCCTCCCGGCCCAGGCGCCCGCCGCGGCCAGTGCGGCCCCGGCAACCGCCCCGGACGCCGCCCCGGCCAGCGCGCCAGCCGGCGGCCCGGCGCTGCCCGGCCTGCCGGACCACTACAGAGCCGCCAAGCCGGCCGCCGACGTGGCGGAGTTCTTCCTGCCGGTGGCGGCCCGCAAGGAGGAGGCGATCCGGGCCTGGGAAAGCGAAACCAACCACCGGGCGGATGACATCGAGGCGGCCCAGGTCGTCTATGATCCCGTGCTGCTGGCCCAGGTCGAGGTCCGCTTCGACGATACCCGATCCGGCGTGCGGGCGGACCGCGTCTTTGCCTTCCACGTCTCCGACCCCGCCACCTCCGGGTTCATCAACTGGGAGGACTACAGCGCCGAGGCCGCCGACCGGCGCGACCTCGATACCAAGACCCGCTACCAGGCATACTTTGGGGAACTGCCTGTCGCCCTTTCCAACCCCAAGCGCCTCAAGGAACTCGAGGCCGACCTGGTCGATTACATCTGCAAGGAATACACGCTCAAGGTTCCCTACCACGCCAGGCTCAAGGTCTACGGCAACCCGGACGACAAACCGGGCAGCTTCGAGGCAGCGGTCCGCACCGCCGCGCGCGAACTGCGCGACGCCGAAGTCGACAAGGTGACCGAGGCCTACGAGAAGAAGATCGACCGGCTGGAAGCGGCGCTCACCAAGAAGCGGGCCGAGCTGGACAAGGACAAGGCCAAAGCCTCCGGGACCAACCAGGACCTGCTGGCGGCCGGACTCACCGGCGCGTTCGACCTGCTGCGCGGGCGCAGCGCCAGCAGCTCGATCTCGCGCGTCTCGCGCAAGATCGGCAAGCAGAGCGAGCTGAACGCCGAAGTCGCCGCAACCGAGCGCGAGGTGGCCGATCTGCTGGCCGAGGTCGAGGCCCTGCGCAAGGAGTTTGAAGAAGCCTTGCAGGAAGTCCAGACTCGTTGGGAAGAGGAGATGGCCAACATCACCGAGGCGGAAGTGGCGGCCATGAAGAAGAACGTGCGGATCCAGGTCTTTGGCCTGGGCTGGTTGCCCCAGTACGCCTTCCCCAGCGAGGGCCGGGTCGAGTTCGCGCCTGCCCTGCCGAAGAAGAAGGAATAACGCGCTCTGGCGTCATCGAAAGGGCGGCCGCGATAGGCCGCCCTTTTCGATCGCGCCGCCACACGCGCCGAAACGGCAGGCGTCGATGCCAGAAGCCCAATCCAGGCGCGAATCACGCTGCCGGTCCGGGTCTCCAGACGGCACACCCCAGGGATGAACATCCAGCCTGTCGACACACAGCCCGGCTGTTTGCCTTTGGCTCCGCTGTTTTCCGAGGCGCGCAAAGGAGCAGGTCTCATCCAGCTTTTCTCCGCGTTTTTCCTGGCGTGCCTGGCGTTCTGGCGGTTCCCTGGCTTTTTGATGCGCTTGCCCCGCGTGGCGGGCGGAGGCGCGGCGGGTGTAGAATACGGCGGATTGCGCCGGGTCAACCACATGAGGATGGGTATGTCACTGCTCGTACTGCGCCGCCGGATCGCCGGGTTGCTGCTGCTGTCTGTTCTGCTGGCCGCCTGCGGCGGGCGCGGCTCCGGCCCGGTGCTGATCGCCGAATCGACTTACGTTATCCCGACGGTGGCCGTCCTGCCCTCGATCACGCCGACCCGCACCCCCTCGCCAACCGACCTGCCGACCCTGCTGCCTTTCACGCCGGATACCCCGGCCGCCGAGGTGATCCTGATCACCCCGACCCTGGCTCCCAGCCGCACGCCGACCCAGACCTACACGCCGTCCAACACGCCCACCCTGACCTATACCCCCAGCCCGACCCGGCCGCCGACCCAGACGCCATTCCCCACCCCGACGCCGTTCGTGCCGGCCTTCGTGCCCACCCAGGCCCCGCTCGGCGGGGCGATCCCGGCGGGCGGCAGCGCCGTGACCGCGCCGCGCAACCCGGATGGGAGCTGTGCCTTTGGCTGGTTCGTGACCGCGCGCCCACCGTCCGGCTGCCCGGCGACCGCGCCCATGAGCAGCGCGGCGGCTTCCCTGGCCTTCGAGCGCGGGATGATGTTCTGGTTCGGGGTGGATGGCATGATCACCGTGCTGTACACCGACGGCCAGCAGCCGGCCTGGGAGCGCTACGTCGATACCTGGCGGGAGGGCATGCCGGAGCGCGACCTGACGATCAGCGGGCCGGAGGGCCTGTGGCAGCAGCCCCGACGCGGCTTCGGCCAGCTCTGGCGGACGACCGCCACGGTGCGCAGCCGCCTGGGCTGGGCCTTGCACGAATGGGAGGACTCGTACACCGGCACGCTCCAGAGCGCCGGATCGGATTCCGGGGGCGCGATCTACCTGACCAACGTCGACGGCCGGATTTACGCCCTGACCGGCGATCGCACGCACTGGGAGAGCTTCACGCCCTGAAAGGCGAGCGTCGAAGCGCGAAGCGGCAAAGAGACGGCGCGGCATCGTTTCTCCGGTCTCCTGGCCTCTGGCCTCCGGTCTCTGTTTCTACCCGCCGTCCAACCCGGCTCAAATGTTTTCGTAACTGCGGTATAATCAATAACGTGCGTCTGTCCTGTCCTGATCCGAAAGTACCCCTATGCAGACCGACGACCTGAACCTGACCGACGACGAAAAGAAGGCCGTGGGGGCCTCCCGCAAGGCAGGCGAGGACTTCATCGCCACGGTGCACGCCAAGATGAGCCGGCTGGTCGCGGAATTTGCCGCCGGCGAGATCAATCGCACCCAGTTCCACCACGTCTACGACCGTTACCAGCGCCAGATCATGACCGTGGCCCAGATGATCACCGAGTCCGATCCACTCGCCTGGCGCGACGCGATCGTCGAGAGCGAAGATACCTACCACATCCGCAAGCGCCTGACGGCCAAGGCCCTCGGCATGAGCGTCTACGACAACGAAAGCGGGATGCCGATCGAGACCCTGGGCGAATTCGCGGTGGAGCCGGCCCTGCTCGTGCCGATGTTGAGCAGCTATCGCTCGGCCACGGCGGAGATCTTCCGGGCCGGGATGCGCAGCACGGAGATGGAAAACGGCCAGTGGCTGTGCTTCGTGCCGGGCAATTACACCACCCTGATCGCGCTCTTCTCGCTGGAGCCGTCCGAGAACCAGCTTACCACCGTGGAACGCATGCACAAGGACTTCGAGCTGGCCAACCGGACGGCGCTGGAAACGCGCCGGATCGATCCCAGCCAGCTCGCCTACCCGTTCCTCTCGTTCGTGCGCCGCCAGTCCCCCGGCGGCGGGGTGGTATAGGGAAGCTCAGGGGGAAGCATCCGCAATGCAGCGTTGGACGGCGATGCCAGGCATC
>JARKOQ010000163.1 GCA_029976005.1 Aggregatilineales bacterium
CCTATAATCAAAGTGCGCCGAAGATCGAACCCGGCCCAGGAGGAAAAAATGCCCACGCGCCGATCGGCCCTGATTGCCCTGATCCTCGTCATCGTCGTGATGATCATCCTGCTCGTCCTGGCGACCCGCGCCAGCGCCCCCACACTCACCGAAACGGAGGCCACCGAGACTTCCTGGGCGGAGATCGACACGGAGGTCTACTCGACCGCCATCTCGCCTCTGGCAACGTCCACCCCCGCATCCTGACGCCCTCCCAACCTTCGCGGCTCGCCGCCCGTTCCGGCATCAAATACGACCCCGCCGGGCGATTTTTAACGCACTTCCAATAGGAGCCGGGGGCAAAATGCGCTAGACTGAAGTCCTCTGGTTGTGCGATTGGACTTCGTGACGGAGATACTGATGGCCAAAGAGTATGATCTCATCGTGCTGGGCGCGGGGCCGGGCGGGTACGTGGCCGCCATCCGCGCCAGCCAGCTTGGATTGAAAACCGCGATCATCGAGAAACAGTGGTGGGGCGGCGTCTGCCTGAACGTCGGCTGCATCCCCTCCAAAGCCCTGCTTCACAACGCCGAACTGGCCCACGTCCTCCAGCACCGGGCCAAGGAATTCGGCTTCAGCTTCGACAACCTCACGCTGGATTACGGTGTCGCCTTCAAGCGCAGCCGGCAGACCTCCAGCCGGCTGGTCAAGGGCGTGCAGTTCCTGATGAAGAAGAACAAGATCGACACCTACGACGGCTGGGGCGCGTTCACCGACGCCAAAACCATCGAGGTCGAACTGAACGACGGCAGCAAGGAAACCCTCAACGGCAAAAATGTCATCATCGCCACCGGCGCGACTACCCGCCTGCTGCCCGGCACCCAGGTCGGCAAGCGTGTCATCACCTACCTGGAAGCCATCCTCAGCGAGACCCTGCCCAAGAGTATCATCATCGCGGGCGCGGGCGCGATTGGCCTCGAATTCAGCTACGTGATGCGCAACTACGGCGTGGACGTGACCCTGGTCGAATTCCTGCCCCGCCTGGCCCCCCTGGAAGACGAGGAAGTCTCCAAGGAGTTGGAGAAGCAGTACAAGGCCCTGGGCATCAAGGCCCTGACCGGGACGCGCGTCGACAGCGTGGAAGAACTCGACGACCGGGTCAAAGTCACCGTAACCAAACCGGACGGCACCCAGGAAGTCCTGGAAGCCGAGCAATTGATGCAGGCCATCGGCTTCAAGGCCCGCACCGAGGGCTACGGGCTGGAGAAGACCGGGGTCAAGCTCACCGAGCGCGGGTTCATCGAAATCGACGAGCGGATGCAGACCAGCGTCCCCGGTCTGTACGCCATCGGCGACGTGACCGGCAAGCTGATGCTGGCCCACGTCGGCTCGGCGATGGGCATGATCGCGGCGGAAGCAATCGCCGGGCATGAGACGGTCGCGCTCGACTACAAGATGATGCCGCGCGCCACCTACTGCAACCCCCAGATCGCCTCGTTCGGCTACACCGAGGCCGAGGCTCGCGCCGCCGGCAAGGAGATCGTGGTCAGCAAGTTCCCCTGGCAGGCCAACGGCAAGGCTCTGGGCCTGGGCGACAAGGACGGCTTCGTCAAGCTGATCGCCGACGCCAAATACGGCGAGTTGCTGGGCGGCCACCTGATCGGTCCCGGTGTGACCGAGCTGCTGCCGGAGCTGACCCTGGCCCAGGCCACGGAGCTGACCGCGGAGGAGCTGGCCCACAACGTGCACGCCCACCCCACCCTCTCCGAGGCCCTGATGGAAGCCGCGCACGGCCTGATTGGCTCACCCATTCAGATTTGACCCGACCCACGCGGATCGGGTTCCAGCGCGAGGCATTGCAACTGAGAATCGTCTGCAATGCCTCGCGTTTTTTGTGCAGGCTGCCCCATTTGTACCGAACCCTGCCTGGATTGTTGGGAGCGCGTAAAGTCGGGAGCGAGGTTTGTTAGCAGCCTGCAAGGATTTCCGCATAAAACAAGAGAAAGTATTTGAGAACGAATCCGTTTTGAAAGAGTGTTTGGCAACTGATCTTACACGGCGTCGTCACAACCAGGAGCCGCCCGCGGGCGGCTCCTGGCATGTAGGCAGATTGGCGCGGATTTTTTGGGCAGACTACCGTTCATTTCGTCCTGGCGGCGGGACTATAATGGCCGCAGCCGTTCGTTTTGTGAGCAGGTTCACGAACGTTGAAAGAGCAAATCCGATGCGGCGTCGAAATCGAATCTGTCCACTGATCCACGCCAATACGTACGGCTATATCAGCGCGTGCTACCCCTGAGCCTGTGGGTTCTGACTCGTTCAAGGAGTTCCGAGCATGGCTACTATCCGGCCTTTTCGCGGTATCCGTTACAATCCCCAACAGTTCCCCGACATGCGCGCGGTCGTCAGCCAGCCATACGACCGCATCAGCAGCGAGCTTCGCCAGCAGTACTTCAGCCTCAGCCCTCATAATATTGCCCGCATCATCCTCGGCCACCTGGAAGACGAGCACTTCCCCACCCGTCCGGACGGCTCCCACCAGGCCAACGGGACCAGCACCAACGGCGGCGTCTACCACAAGGCCCGGTCTTATTACGAAAACTGGCTGCACGACTCGATTTTTTTGCGGGAAGAAAAACCCGCGATTTATGCCTACGAACAGACTTTTGCGGTGGGCGAGCAGACCTATACCCGGCTGGGCATGATCGCCGCCGTCGAGCTGCACGAATTCGACGAAGGGGTGATCCTGCCCCACGAGCGCACCCACTCCGGCCCCAAGGAGGATCGCCTCAAGCTCCTCCAATCGCTGGAGGTCAATACCGAGCAAATCTTCCTGCTCTACCCCGATCCCGAAAACCGGGTCAACGCCCTGCTGCGCCAGGCCATCGCCGGGCGGGAGCCGGACATCGACGTGGTGGAGATTTTCGAAAGCGCCGTCCGCCAGCGCGTCTGGATCGTCACCGACGCGCCGACGATCAAGGCCATCCAGGCGGTCATGGCCCCGCTGCGCCAGTTGATCATCGCCGACGGCCATCACCGCTACGAGACGGCCCTCAACTACCGCCGCCAGCAGCGCGAGCGCTACCCCGACCTGCCTGACAACGCCGCGCTGAATCACATCAGCGCGACCTTGGTCAGCATGGACGATCCGGGCCTGGTCGTGCTGCCCACCCACCGCGAAATCCGCAACTTCGAGCGCTACACGCCCGCCGAAGTCCTGGCTCGCGCCGCCGAGTACTTCGACCTCCAGCCCGCCGCCGACCTGGAAGGCTGCCTTCAGGCCGTGAACGCCCATCCAACCGGCCACGCCTTCGGCTTCTACGGCGGTCCGGCGACCGGCTTCCAGGTGCTCACCCCGAAGGACGAAGCGGCGCTCGCCACCCTGGTCAATACCGAGCACAGCGCCGACTGGAAGTCACTGGCGGTCAGCATCGCCCACCGGGTGCTGATCGACCGGGTGGCGGAAGTTCCGGCCCAGGGCATCGAGGACAAATCCATGATCCGCTACCACCGCGATGCCCGCCAGGCGGTGGAAAACATCAATGCCGGACGCGGCAACTTCGTCTTCCTGCTCAGCCCGACCCGCATGGATCAGATTCGGGCGGTGGCGGGGCACGGCGAGAAGATGCCCCAGAAGAGCACGGACTTCTACCCCAAGATGATCTCCGGGCTGACCATGCTCCCGGTTGGCCTGTCCGAGTGCCTGTAGTCTCCTGCCCTCTTACTGGCCCCGCGCCCTCCCGCTGCTCGTGGGAGGGCGCATTTTTTCCCAGGCCCGCGATGGGGTTATACTACTCATTGCGGGCGGCAGTCCAGGCCCACGCTTCATTCTGATGCAGTAAAGCGCCTGAATGCCCTGTTCGGCAGGGACAATCCAACTGATCCGTGTAGGAGTGGTCTGCATGCACGCTGCGCTGCGCCGGTTGGCCTGGCTGGTGATTGTGCTGGGGTTGAACGGGCTGGCCTGCAACCTCGACCCGGCACCGGTCACACCGCCGACGCCAGCCCCTCAGCCCGTCTTCTGCCGGGACATCGTCGAATTGGACCGGCCGCCGCGCCCGGCAGACCCCGTGCTCTACGAGAGGGCCATCATCGACTACCTGAGCGGCGGCGGCGCGCCGACCGGGCTGGAAGGCGTCCTGCGTGATTGGGGCGCGATCACCGATCAGGTGGGCACGGTCCGGGCCACGACCGATCTCACTCAGGATGGTTATCTGGATGTCGTGGCGACCTTCCAGACCGGGCCGGAGGGGAGTCCCCCGGCCCCCGGCTGGCTGCTGGTGCTGGCCTGCGATCGGAGCGGCCCGGCCCCGACCTTCCGGGTGGCTTACGGCCAGGCGACCACCCCCGGCGCGGACACGGGCATCCCCCAGGTGATCCTGCTGGGCGACATGACCGGCGACGGCCAGCCGGAGCTGGCCTTCTTCGTCGAGCACTGCCCCGCGCTAGCCTGCTTCCGCGAGCCGGCGATCCTGACCTGGGATGCCGGGTCCGGCGCGTTCCGGTCGCTGACCGGCTCCTTCGAGCAGTACTACCATTACCGCGACCCGTATGGCGAGATCATCCGGGGCTTTCCGCTGGCCGGTTTCGAGATCGCCGACCGCACCGGGGATGGCCCGCAAGAGTTCACCGTGATCGAGGGCTACCTGAGCCAGCGCGAAGCCGGGCCGCACCGCCCGGCGACCTACATCTTCGCCTGGAATGGGAGCGAGTACGCCAATCCGGTCGTGCTCTACGAGCCATCGCTCTACCTGATCCACGCCCTGCGCGACGCCGACCGGATGCTGACCGGCGGCGACCTGCCCGAAGCGATCCGGCTGTATACGGCCGCCCTGCACGACGGCGAGCCGGTTCAGGCGGAGCCGAACGGTGCGAATCCTGCCGCCGAGGCCACCTCCCCGGCCCTGAGCCCGTGGGGCGGCCTTATCCCCACCGAGGAGACCCTGCAAGCCGAGGAGAACACCCTGAACGCCTACGCCCGCTACCGGCTGGTGCTGGCCTACACGGCCGACGGAGCCGCCGAGCAGGCGCGGCAGACCCTGCGCGCTTTGCAGGCCGAACTGCCCTGGCGGCTGGACGACCTGCCCTCCTACTTCACCCGGCTGGCCGAGGTCTTCCTGAGCACCTACCAGTCCGCCCCGGCTGGGGTCGATCCACTCAACATGGCCTGCCTCCAGGTCAAAGCGTATGCCGGGCGCGACCTGCGTCCGGCCTACGACTACCTGAGCGATCCGAGCTACTTCGGCCCGGCTCTGGGCGACTACACCCTGGACGATCTCTGCCCGTTTTAAGCGCGGCAATCACGTGTTGTAGGGGCGGTTCGCGAACCGCCCCGAAGTGCCAAGATAGGGCAGCGTCGCCCGTGTCGCGGATTGGAAATCCACGACTCAGAACAAGAAGTCCTCCGGACTGAAAACGGCCCAGTCCGGAGGACTTTTCCTCGACCCCGCGCGGCCGAATTTCAACCCGCTGCGAGGGTCAATTAGCCCTCACTTGACGCCCATTGGGCGGTTCGCAAACCGCCCCTACCACGGCCCCAATCGGCCGGGTTTTCGATCCGGCTCACGTTGCCTGTCTGATTGCTTCACCTTCATGAATCCGCCACCACGACAACCCGGATACACCATCCCCGGTCCCGGCTTACCCCAGCAGTTGGCGCACCACCGCCGCCGCCTCGGCCTGGGCGACCGTGCGCGTCTCGCCGTCGCGCAGCCGCTTGAGCGTGACCTGGCCCGCCGCGATCTCGTCCGGCCCCAGGAAAGCTGCCACGGGAATGCCCTTCTTGTCCGCGTAAGCCGCCTGCTTGCCGACCTTGCGATCCTCCAGCACGACCTCGGTGCGGATGCCTGCCTCGCGCAGCAGGCTGGCGAACCGGTTGGACGCGGCGCGCGTCTCCGCGCCGAAGACCGTCACCAGCACCTGGACGACCGTCCGGTTGAGGCCGGGCGGGTAGAGACTTAGCTCGTCCATCAGGTCGATGATCCGCTCGATGCCCAGCGAGGTCCCGGTCGTAGGCAGGCTCTCCTTGCGGAACATGCCCACCAGCCCATCGTAGCGCCCGCCGCCGGTGATGCTGCCCAGGTTCGGCTCGGTGATGATCGTCTCGAAGACCGGCCCGGTGTAATAGCCCAGCCCGCGCACCATCGCCAGATCGAAGATGTAATTGGCGCGCGGCACGCCGAACGATTCGAGCTGCTCGGCCAGATCGAACAACTCCGTGATGCCCTCTTGGGCCGACGGGGTGGAATCCAGCTCTTCGCGCAGGTGGGCCAGCCCTTCAAGGCCCTGCCCGCGCAGCTCAAGCAGCGCCATCAGGCGCGCGATCGCCTCCGCCGGGATGCCGTTCTGGGCCAGTTCCGCGCGCACGCCGTCCGCGCCGATCTTGTCCAGCTTGTCGATGCTGCGGTACAGCCCGCCGCGCAGTTCCGCCGGAACGCCCACATATTCCCCGATCCCGGTCAGCAGCTTGCGATTGTTGATCTGCACCTGGAAGTCGCGGAAGCCCAGCCGGCGCAGGGCGGTCGCCACCAGACTGATGATCTCGGCGTCGGCAGCCATCCCGGCCACGCCCACGATGTCCGCGTCACACTGGTAGAACTCGCGGTAGCGGCCGTGCTGGGGCCGCTCGGAGCGCCACACCGGGGCGATGTGGTAGCGCCGGAAGGGCATGGAAAGCTGGCCCTCGTACTGGGCCACCACCCGCGCCAACGGCACGGTCAGATCGTAGCGCAGCGCCAGCTCTTCCTTGCCCTGGGGATGCTGGGCGTAAAAAATCTGCTTCTCAGCCTCCTCGCCCAGGTTGCCGTGCAGGGTCTGGCGCATCTCCAGGGCCGGAGTTTGCAGCGGCTCGAAGCCGAAGGTCTCGAAGACCTCGATCACGGTGTTGAACACGTACTGGCGCTTGATCAGGTCGTCCGGCAGGAAGTCGCGCATGCCCTTGGGCTGGCGGGGCGTGATCTGAGTCATGGCCGCATCCTTTCCTTGTTTCCACACGATCGCCACACAACAAAAAGCGCAGGCGATGCCTGCGCTGCAACCACCCATCGCCGCACCGTCAGGCCGGATTCAGCACAGCAGATGATGAGCGTGGCTGCAAACTGGAGTCATGGCAATCCATCCTTGAACTGAGGCGAAGTATACCCCCGCGCCCGCCCCGGACGCAACGGACGCCAGCCGACAAAAACAACTCAAAAATCAGGCACGGATCGCCCTGCGGTGACAGGTCACACGGGTCGATTCCCCCAATTGCTGGGGGGATTTCCGCCCCCAAAGCGGGCTATGGTAACGATAGACGAGGGCGCCACGCGCACGCGAAGACTGGCTCCCGCCCTCCCCTCAAGAGCGTCACCGCACGGCGCATGATTCCCCCACTCCCGGACTCCGTCCGGGGGCGCGCCCTCGTCATCCTCTCAGAAGCCGCGGGGTGGCCTTTCCAGGCCGCCCCGCGCCGCTTCCAGCTCACCCCTCGGTCGACCGGCGGCTGCGCGCCTTGATCCGGAACGGCTCCTGCCGGGCCAGCAGCCCGCCGGAAACCAGACCCGGCGGCACCGCCATCACCCGCCCCGGCGCGAAATACTCAAAATTCTCCAGCCCGCAGTCGTCGCCCGCCGCCTTGCCGGGGATCGGCATCAGACGAGCGGTCAGCGGCTTGTCCAGGCGCAGAGCCAGCGCTGCCACGTCCAGCAGGATGCCCGCCAGTGCTTCGGTGGCGATGTCGCCGGGCAGCGGCACCGTGTCCAGGCCCGTCCCGCAGATCGTGCTATACAGCAGCAGGTCGGTCAGGGTCAACTGGCCGGAGCCGGCCCGCGCCGCCAGGATACTGTCTTCCAGCACCGGCAGCATCAGCCCATTGAAGCCCGTGCGCGGATACTGAGCCGCGTCCAGCGCGCTCATGATCACCGCCGCCGCGGCCGCCGCGCCGCTGCCGCCCAGGTGCACCCCCAGGCGCTCCATCGCCCCGCCCAGGCTGTGCCCGTCCTGCGGGTAGGGCGCCAGCGAGATGTCCAGCCCCGCGAACTCGATGTCGAATTCCCCGGCCAGCCGCTCGCCGACCGCGCTCAGTTCGCTGGCGACACCCGCCACCAGTTGAGTCAGGCGCAGCCGGGCATCGTCCACCGATTCGGCCTCACTGAAGGCGATCTGGGCCAGGTCGGCGGCCTGGAGCGCCAGCGCGAAGCGCGGCGGCGCATCCGTCTCGTGATAGGCCACCGGGAAGTACGGCGCGCCCGGCGGGCAGTTGGCAATCGCCGTCAGAAAAAGGTTGCTGAGGCCGTCGCTGGTGACCGTGCTCACCCGCCGGATCACCTCCGCCGTGCGCCAGATCAGCCCGCCATCGATCCCGCGCGCGTGGTCGCCGATGTCGACCGAGCAGAACACCGTCTCGGTCGCCGCAATCATATCCGGGATGGCGTCCACGAAGCCGGGATCGTCGTCGACGCAGGCCGGGCCAAGCCCTACGTAATCGATCCCGTAGTCCCCGGCCAGGTCCTGCACGCGCCGGGCAAAGGCCGCCGCCAGCCCCGGCCCGGTCTGGGCCAGGATGCGTGGGTAGGGCTGGGTCGCCACGCGCCGGGTCTGCACCTGAAACCCGGCTGCCTCAAAGGCTGAAAAGGCGCTGTGCAGGACGTTCGCCGCCTGGGCCAGGGCCAGTTCCGGCTCATTGAGCGTCAGATTGGTGAACGCCGTCACCGAACGGATATTCATAGTTGCCTCGTAAAGACAGTGGGTGGTGATTGGTTCCTGGTTATTGGTGAAAGCAAAAGGCGAATACGGAACCGCCGCCTTGCCTTCTCCTGCCTCGTTGTCTCTTGTCTCCTGCCGCTACTCATCCCGCCAGGAGCCGCTGCCGCCGCGCCTCGAACAGGATCACCGCCGCCGCGACCGTGGCGTTGAGCGACTCGGTCCGCGAGGCCATCGGGATCGCCACGCTCCCCGCCGCATGGCGGCGCGCCGCCTCCCCCGCCCCATGCGCCTCGCCGCCGATGATCAACAGCGAGGGCAGCGTCCAGTCCACGTCGAAGTACGGCCGCGGACTACTCGCCGCCGCGACATAGGCCGCCAGCCCGCCGTAGCGGGCCGCGATCGCCGCCCAGTCCAGGCGCTGGATCGGCAGGCGGAAGTGCGCGCCCATCCCCCCGCGCAGGGCTTTGGGATTGAACGGATCGACGGTGTCCGGCGGCAGCACGACCACGTCCACGCCTGCCGCCGCTGCCGCGCGCAGGGCGCTGCCCAGGTTGCCGGGGTTGTTCATCCCATCCAGGGCCAGCACCAGCGAGGGCGCGTCCGGCACGGGCAGGGCCGGCTGAGGCAGCACGGCCAGCACACCCGGCGGAGTCTCTACGTCCGAGGCCTGCTTGATCACCGCCTCGCTGGCCGACAGGCACGGCGTCCCCAGGGCTTGCAAACGCTCGAACAGCCCGCGCGCCGGGCGCTGCGGCCCGACCTCATCCTCCCGATAGAGCACGAATTCTGGACGCAGCCCACAGTCGAGCGCGTCCTCGACCAACCGGACGCCTTCCACCACGATCAGGCCCAGTTCGCGCCGGGCACGAGCCTGGCTCTGAAGTTCCCGGATCAGCTTGACGCGCTCGTTTTTGGGGCTTGTGATCTCGGTCACGGGGAAGCCTCCGGCGTGAAGGCCAGCAGGCGGTACTGATCGACCATCTCCGGTGTGGTCGCTCCGGAACTGGCATAGACTTCCAGCGCCGCCGGGTCGACACCCAGCCGGACGGCATAATGCCGTCCATCCGCCAGCGACTCGAAGCGCACAGACCACACCAGGCCGCCCGCCTCCGCCGCGATCAACCGGAAGCCCGGCAGGTCGAACTGCCCCGTTTCGCGGCGCAGGTAGTATTCGGCCGCCTGCACCACCACCGGGAAGCACGACCGCCCGCGCAAGTGGGCCAGATCGATCCGGTTTTCCCGGCAGGCGGCGGCCAGCTTGGGGGCGTCCTCCGGGTCCAGGTAGCCATACCCAACTCCAGACGGCAGGCTGAGCGCCGTCCCGGCAAAGCGATGCCCGCCCAGGTGAGTCGTCTGCCAGACGTCGATCCCGGCCGCCTCCAGGGCGCGATAGACCGGCAGCCCCTGGCGCGCGCAGGCCCGGTCGCGCTTGCCGTTGGTGCACACGGCCAGCAGCGGCTCCGCCCGCAGCGCGGACTCGTAACGCGCCTCGCCCGCCGCGACCGCCGCCAGATCGATCCCCAGCAGATCGGTGTAGGCATCCACGCGAAAGGCATACAGACGCGGGGCCAGTGGATCGGCCACGGCCACGAAAAACGCGATCATCTCCGTCAGGTCGAGTTTCTCGCGCCGAATCAACTGGAGGCGGGCCTGATAGCCCGGCAGCGGCGCGTTGAGGTGGGCCAGCACCTCCGGCGGGAGGGTGTTATCGCTGACCGCCCTGGCCGTCCAGGGGCCATAGTACGCCAGCAGCAGCCAGACGTCGACCTGGGCCATCGTGCCAAACGCCTGTTCGCCCAACCGGCGGGAGCAATCACTGCAATAAAAGTCGGGGCTTCCCGGTGAAGCGGAAGGCATAAACGCAGCTCCTCGGAAATTCGGCCGCAGCCATCAGCGGCCAGCCAGAAACAGGCACCGGCCGCCGAACATTGACAACGGGTGCGATTGTACCGCGCCAGGGAGCCAGCCGGTAAGCACCGGATCAAAAAAGCGAGGCCCTGGGGCCTCACTGTTTACCATCTGGGGGATAACTCCCAACCGCGCCGCACAAGCGCGGAGGCGGGAGTTAGCCGCGAGCGACGCCGACAATCGCGGCGAAGGTCTGCGGATCGCGCACGGCGATGTCGGCCAGGACCTTGCGATCCAGCTCGACATTGGCCTGCTTGAGGCCGTGCATCAGGCGGCTGTAGCTCATGTCGTTGATCCGAGCAGCCGCGTTGATGCGGGTGATCCACAGGGCACGCAGCTCGCGGCGGCGATGCCGGCGATCGCGGTAGGCGTACCACAGGCTCCGCAGCATGGCTTCATTGGCGCGGCGGAACAGGCGATGCTTGCTGCCCCACTGGCCTTCGGTCCGCTTCAGGATTTTGTTGTGCCGGCGGCGCGACACATACCCTCTTTTAACGCGCACAGTCTTTTGCTCCTATACAAGGCTTGGCCCGGCGCATAGCCCGGGCCGACAGTCGTCTCGAGATAGCCCCACAGGGGGGCACTGCACATACCCTACGCGGGCGGGTTGGCGCGGAACTTCTTCATGTACGGCGCCAGACGTGCAATCCGGCGGCGATCGCCAGGATTCAACAACTCCAGCATCTTCGGGAGCTGGACCTTGCTGCGCTTGGAACGATGACGGCGCAGGTGACTCTTGCCGCCCTTGGTGCGCATGATCTTGCCCGTCCCGGTGACGCGGAACCGCTTGGCCGCGGCTTTGTACGTCTTGAGCTTATACTTCTTGGTTTTCGTTGCCACAACGAGCTCCCTTGAAACAGTCGTGCCTGTGTGATCAGCCGGATTATTTCTTTTTCTTGTCCGGGTTGGGGGCCAGCACCATCAGCATGGTGGAGCCCTCCATGTTTGGAAGCTGCTCGACGATTCCGATGTCGGTCACGGCATCGGCGATCTGTTGCAGCATGTCACGCCCGATCTCCGGATAGGTGATCTCACGGGCGCGAAACTGAATCCGCACCTTGACCTTCATGCCCTCTTCCAACCAGCGGCGGGCATTGCGCACCTTGATCTCAAGGTGATGGTCGGACGTTTTGGGGCGCAGGCGGATTTCCTTGACTTCGATAACCTTCTGCTGCTTCTTGGCTTCGCGTTCCTTCTTCGCTTTCGCATAGAGGAACTTCCCGAAATCCATAATCCGGCAGACCGGCGGTTCGGAATTCGGAGCAACCTCCACGAGGTCCAGGTGAGCCTCCCGGGCGCGATCGAGCGCCTCCCGGGTCGAGACCACGCCAATGTTGTCGTTGGTCTCGGTGATCAGGCGCACCTCGCGTGCGCGTATCTCCTGGTTAATACGGTACTTTGTAGCGCCTATTGTGGTATCCCTCTCTGACTACGCGACGGGCCGAAGCAGCGGCGCCTCAGCGAAAAAGTGTATCATACGGAACTGAGGCAGTCAATGCAAAGTTTCGGGTACGGGCCAGCCAACCCGGGGCGGTCGTCGGCCCGAACATCCTTTGCCGACCTCCCTATTTTACCCAAAATGTGCGTTTTGCCCAAGCCTGACACGCGCCGTTCCGGCCGGGTTGGCCGGGGCGTTTTTCGGGAGAAGCCCGGCGCTCCACGCTTGACAGTGGCCGGTCGGTCTGGTATCATGCACAACGTCGTTCCGCAGTAGCTCAATCGGCAGAGCAATCGGCTGTTAACCGATGGGTTGTAGGTTCGAGTCCTACCTGCGGAGCCAATCAACCGCCCTCATTCAGGGCGGTTTTTGTTTGGAAAGGCGCGTTGGCTTTTTTGGCTCTTAGCTTCTGGCTAACAGCAAAGAGCCAAGAGCTAAAAGCCTGCCGCATTTCACCCGAATCGGCGTATAATGAAAGAAAGACCACCCGATCGATCGTCCGCGGGCTGGCCTCAATCGTCCCCCTCCCACCGCCGCGAACCGCCCGCGCTTCACCACGGAGGGAAGGTCATGTCCACGCTCAACAAACCGCATGGCTCCCCGATCAAGGGTCTCTGGGGCGGGCTGGGTGTCGTCGGCCTGCTCGGCCTGATCTATTGCCTGCTGGCCCTCGGCGGGCTGCAACCCAGTCCCCTTCAAGCCCACACGTTGATTCTGTACGGCGTTTACTGCGCGGTGATCGTCGCCAGCGCGATCGGCATCCTGCGCTGGAAGCGCTGGGGCCTCTACGCCCTCGGCTCGGCCACCTTCAGCCTGGGCGTGATCGGCCTGTTCCAAAACAGCCTATCCCCTCAGGATGCCCTGATTGGCCTCGGCGTGGCGGCGCTGGCGGTGATCCTGCTGCGGCCAGGCTGGCGCTATTTCGACTGACCTCGCGTCCCCCCGGCAGGGGCAGCATCCGAGGCCACAGGCTCCCGGCCAGCCCCGGCGGGCCGCCTCCGGCTGCCCCTGCGATCTCGCTTTCAGTGATAAGCCTTCAGCAACACGATGAGGCGTGACAGCCCACGTTGTCTTTTCGTCTGCCGCTTGCCGCTTCGGCGCTGATTCCATCCGCCAATGCCGCCTTACAAAAACCTAAACCCTGCTTGACACTGTCCGAGCCTCATGATACCATCCCACAAAACTGCATATCACTCATCAAGAGCGGGGGAGGGAACGGCCCAATGAACCCGCGGCAACCCCCGGAGCGCCGGGAAGGTGCCAAGTCCGTCAGGTTATCTGGAAGATGAGAGCGGATAACAATGCTCGTGCTTGCGCTTCTCCAGATCAATCGGAGAAGCGCTTTTTGTTTGGAGTCAATGGTTCACGATGATCGACCAGCCCTACCCCATCCTGGAATTTGACCCGGTCCGCGAGCCGCTAATCGATCCGCAGCGGCTGATTCGCCCGCTGGACGGGATGCCGCCGCGCGTGGTGCTGTGCTTCTTCCAGGAAGTGATCGAGGCCGTGTGTGGCGATGGCCGGGCGACCGCGATCCACCACCTGCGCAGCGAAATCGGCCACAACCCAATTTATGCCCTGGACGTGGACGGCCAGCCGGTCGCGGTCGTGCATCCGGGCGTCGGTGCGCCGCTGGCCGCCGGCTACCTGGAGGAGCTGATCGCCCTCGGCGGGCGGCAGTTCATCGCCTGCGGCGGCGCGGGGGTGATCATCCCCGAAGTCGCGGTCGGGCGCCTGGTCGTGCCCACCCACGCCGTGCGCGACGAGGGCACGTCCTATCACTACCTGCCCCCCGCGCGCGAAGTCGCGGCGGCTCCGGCGGCCGTCGCCGCCCTGGAAGCGGCCCTGACCGCCGGCGGCGTAAGTTACCTGACCGGCAAAACCTGGACGACCGACGGCGTCTACCGCGAGACCCCGGCCCGCATTGCCCGTCGCAAAGCCGAGGGCTGCCTGACCGTAGAGATGGAAGCGGCGGCCTTCTTTGCCGTGGCCGAGTTCCGGGGCGTCCCGTTCGGCCAACTGCTGTACTGCGGCGACGACGTCAGCGGCGCGGAGTGGGACTCGCGCCACTGGGACAGCCGCACCTCGATCCGTGAAAAAGTCTTCTGGCTGGCCGTGGAAGCGGCCCTCCGCCTGCAGGAAGGATAACCCAGCATGGTTGCTCAAACCCAGCAAGATACCCACCCGCTGATTCGCCGAACGGAGACTCGGCCCGCCCAACCGGCCCAACAGGCCCGGACGCTGATCGCCTACCTGGGCGACCTGGACACCTACCGGCGCGGCCCGGTGTGGCACACCATCTGGCACAAGGAAGCCCTGCCGCACGGCCTGGAGGTGCAGGCCTTCCGGTCGCTGGGCGGCCAGACAATCGAGGTCGGGCAGGACATCCTGCTCCCCCACGAGGCCGGCCAGGGCGTGCACTTTGCCCGCGTGGCGGCGATCCGCGCCGTCGATCCGGCCCAGCTCAACGGCGCGCTGGATGGGGCCGCCGACCTGCCCACCGGTCGCGTCGCCCCCGGCCCGGTCAAACAAGGCCCGCGCTGCTGGGTCATCACGGTCGAGTAGCGGGATTCAGGAGGCAACCGGTCTGGTTTTGGGGTATGCTCCTACTTAGCTCAGCAGAGCATCAAATAGGATACGCAGTCAGCAGGAGGGTGCAATGGTTGCCCAGGGATACACCCAGGAAATCATGGCTGAAGTCGAAAAACTCGCTCCGGACAAGCAGCGCCGAGTGCTGGAATTCGTGCGTGGCTTGACTCGCCCACGCGGCGAGTCAGGTGCGGCACTGTTGGAAAGTCTCGCCACACTTGACTTCTCCCCCGAAGACTTGAAGGAAATCGCGGAGGCGGTTGAGAACTGCGAAAAGGTCGATTGGGATGAATGGGACCTACCTGCTGGACACTAACGCTCTCATTGCCGCCATCGATCGGAATCAGGCTCTCGTCGAAGTCATCGGGCAGGCTCGTGAAATATTCATCCCGGTGATTGCCCTGGGTGAACTCTATTTCGGGGCCGAAAAATCACAGAAAAAAGAGCACAACCTGGAGCAAATCGCGGCCATGATAGTGGGCCGTACCATCCTGGAATGCGAGGTCGAAACTGCTCGCTGGTACGGCCGTATTCGCCAGCAGCTTCGCGCCAAGGGACGACCCATTCCCGAGAACGACGTCTGGATTGCGGCCATCGCCCGCCAGCATGAACTGGTTCTGCTCACTCAGGATAAGCACTTCAACTTGGTTGAAGGACTTCAAACTCAAGCCTGGTAGAGATTTCGACTTTTGTCGCTTTCAAATAGAGGTTCAGAAAAAAGACAGATCATGGCTCCTAGACGACACCACCTGACCTATACCAACCGGCGCTACCTGGACGCCATCGCCGACCACGTTGTGATCTTCGATGGCGCGATGGGCACCAGCATCCAGCGCTACAACCTGAGCGCGGCCGACTTCGGCGGCGAACGGTACAACGGCTGCAACGACTATCTCGTCATCACCCGCCCGGACGTGATCGAGGCGATCCATGCTTCCTTCCTGGCCGTCGGGGCCGAAGCCGTGGAGACGGACACCTTCCGCTCCAACCGGCTGACGCTGGGCGAATACGGCCTGGGCGAGCGCGTGCTGGAGATCAACCGGGCCGCGGCCCAGATCGCCCGGCGCGTGTGCGACCGCTTCGCCGCCGAAACCGGCCTGCCGCGTTTCGTGGCGGGCAGCATCGGCCCCTCCGGCAAGCTGCCCAGCGGCACCGATCCCGACCTGAGCGCCATCACCTTCGACGAGCTGGCGGCGGTCTTCTACGAGCAGGCGCAGGGCCTGGTAGAAGGCGGCGCGGACCTGCTGCTGGTCGAGACGAGCCAGGACATCCTGGAAGTCAAGGCCGCCGTTGTCGGGATCAACCGTTACTTTTCGGACGCCGGGGTGCGCATCCCGCTCCAGGTCCAGGTGACGCTGGACGTCTCCGGCCGGATGCTGTTCGGCACCGAGATCGGCAGCGCCCTGACGACCCTGGAGAGCCTGCCCATCGACGTAATCGGCCTCAATTGCTCCACCGGCCCGGAGCACATGCGTGAGCCGATCAAGTACCTGGTCGAGCACAGCCCGCTGCCGATTTCCGTCCTGCCCAACGCCGGGCTGCCGATCAACGTCGACGGCGAGGCCGTCTACCCGATGGAACCGGAGCCGTTCAGCCAGATGGTGGCCGAGTTCGCCCGCTGGGGCGTCAACGTGATCGGCGGCTGCTGCGGCACCCGCCCGGAACACATCGCCCGCCTGGTCGAGGCGGTGCATGGCGGTGGGGACGTTGGTAAGGACGTTCAATTGAACGTCCCTACGAAGACCCCGCCCACCGTCCGCCAGCCGGAATTCGAGCCGGCCGCATCCAGCAACATGAAGGCCACTACCCTGGTGCAGGACCCCGGCCCGACCCTGATCGGGGAGCGGGTCAACAGCCAGGGCAGCCGCAAGGTCAAGCGCCTGCTGCTGGCCGAGGATTACGACAGTATCGTCCAGATCGCGGTCGACCAGGTGGCCAACGGCGCGCACCTGCTGGACGTGTGCGTGGCCCTGACCGAGCGCGACGACGAAAAAGCCCAGATGACCACGCTGGTCAAGAAGCTGGCCCTGGCCGTGGACGCCCCGCTGATCATCGACACGACCGAGCCGGAGGTGGCCGAGGCCGCCCTGGCGATCTACCCCGGCCGGGCGGTGATTAACGGCAACAACCTGGAAAACGGCCGGGAGCGGATCGACCGTGTGCTGCCCATCGTCAAGAAGCACGGCGCGGCGGTGCTCTCCATGACCATCGACGAGGAGGGCATGGCCCACACCCGCGACAGGAAGCTGGCCATCGCCAAACGCATCGCCGAGATCGCGATCAACGACTACGGCCTCGCGCCGGAAGACCTGATCTTCGACACGCTGACCTTCCCCCTGACCACCGGCCAGCCGGAGTTGCGCAACGACGCCGTCGAAACCATCGAGGGCATCCGCCTGATCAAGGCGGCGATCCCCGGCGTGCTGACCGCGCTGGGCGTCAGCAACGTGTCCTTCGGTGTGGGGGAAGGCGCGCGGGCGGTGCTCAACAGCGTCTTCCTGTATCATGCCGTCCAGGCCGGGCTGGACATGGCGATCGTCAACCCGGCCCAGATCACACCCTACGCCGAAATCCCGGAGGAACAGCGCAAGATCGCGGACGACCTGATCTTCAACAGTGACCCGGACGCCCTGCCCCGTTTCATCCAGTACTTCGAACAGAACCAGGTCCAGGTGGGCGGGCACGAGGTCGAAGACCCCACCGCCGACATGAGCGCCGAGCAGGCCCTCCACTGGCAGATCGTCCACCGCAAGAAGGACGGCGTCGAAGCCTTGATCGATACCTGTCTGACCCGGCAGGACGCGGTGGGCGTGCTCAACAACGTCCTGCTGCCGGCCATGAAGGAAGTCGGCGACAAATTCGGCGCGGGCGAACTGATCCTGCCCTTCGTGCTGCAAAGCGCCGAGGTGATGAAGAAGTCGGTCGCCTACCTTGAAACCTTCATGGACCGGGTGGAGGGCGCGACCAAGGGCACGGTTGTACTGGCGACGGTCTACGGCGACGTGCATGACATCGGCAAGAACCTGGTCAAGACCATCCTGTCCAACAACGGCTACACCGTCCACGACCTGGGCAAACAGGTCCCGGCCAACACGATCATCGAAGCCGCCCAGCAGCACAAGGCCGACGCGATCGGCCTCAGCGCCCTGCTGGTCAGCACCAGCAAACAGATGCCGCTGATCGTCAATGAACTGGCCCGGCGCGGCCTGGATACCCCGGTCTTGATCGGCGGCGCGGCCATCAACCGCAAGTTCGGACGGCGCATTCTGTTCCTGGAGGACGGCGGGGAACCGTACGCGCCCGGCGTCTTCTACTGCAAGGACGCCTTCGAGGGGCTGGCCGTGATGGACCAGCTTGCCGATCCAGCCCGCCGCGCGCCCTTCGTCCAGCAGATCATCGATGAAGGCTTCGAAGAACAAGGCAAGCCGGCCCGCCGCCAGCGCGAATCCGTGCCGGGGCGACGCAGCAGCGTCCAGCCCGTGGCGGAAATTCCCAGGCCGCCCTTCTGGGGCTCCAAGACCATCCGCGAGATGCCACTGGAGATCGTGTTCAAGTACATCGACAAGCCGGAGCTGTACCGTCTGTCCTGGGGGGCCAAGAACGCCCACGGTGCGGAATGGGAGCGCCTGCAAGCCGAGTTCGAGGCGCGTCTGGCCCGCATGCAGAAAGACGCCCTCCAGACCGGGACACTGATCCCCCAGGCGGTGTATGGCTTCTTCCCGGCCAACAGCGAAGGCGACGACCTGGTCGTGTGGGACCCCGCCCCCTTCGCCGAAGGCAATGGCAACCCGCCCGCCAAGCGGGAGATCGCCCGCTTCACCTTCCCGCGCCAGACCACGGGCGAATACCTGTGCCTGAGCGACTACTTCGCCCCGGCGGACAGCGGCCGGGTGGACGTGGCGGCCTTCCAGGTGGTGACGGCGGGCGAGATCGCCTCTCAGGAGTTCGAGCGGATGCAGAGCGCCGACAACTACAGCGAGGCCTACTTCTTCCACGGGCTGGCCGTGCAAACCGCCGAGGCGACCGCCAACTACGTCCACCGCCACGCCCTGCGCGAGCTGGGCCTGCCGCCCGGCCAGGGCAAGCGTTATAGCTGGGGCTATCCCGCCTGCCCCGACCTGGAGCAGCACACACTGGTGTTCGAGCTGCTGCCGCAGGCCGTCAGCGAGCTGGGGATGCAGCTTACCGAGTCGTACCAGCTCATCCCGGAACAGAGCACGGCCGCCCTGGTGGTCCACCACCCAGAAGCCAAGTACTACAGCGTCGAGATTGACCGGGTGAAGCAAATTCTTGGGGAGGCGGAGTGATGTCTCTGACCGATTTCATCCGGGCCATGCCCAAGGTGGAGCTGCACGTCCACCTGGAAGGCAGCATCCGTCCGGCCACGCTGCTCAAACTGGCCCGGCGACACAACATCAGCCTGCCCGCCGATTCGGTGGACGGGCTGCGGGCCTGGTATACCTTCGTGGACTTCCCGCACTTCATCGAGGTCTACCTCGCCATCTCGAACTGCCTGCGCACGCCGGACGACATCGAGCTGATCGCGCGCGAGTTCCTGACGGGCCAGGCCGAGCAGCACATCCTGTACAGCGAAGTCACATTCACGCCCTTTACCCATTACCGCAACGGGATAGCCTTCGCCGACCAACTGGCCGCCATCAACCGGGCGCGGGCCTGGGCGGAAGCGAAACTGGGCGTCACGATGGGCCTGACGCTGGATATCTCGCGCGAAGTCAGCCCGGAAGACGGCGCGATCACCGCCGGGTGGGCGATCGAGCACATGGGCGACGGCGTCACGGCGCTGGGCCTGGGCGGGCCGGAAGTCGGCAACCCGCCGGAGAAGTTCGCGGCCGTCTTCGAGCGCGCCCGCGCGGCCGGACTGCCCGCCGTGCCCCACGCCGGGGAGACGGAAGGTCCGGCCAGCATCTGGGGCGCGCTGCGGGCGCTGCACGCGGTGCGGATCGGACACGGCGTGCGCTGCCTGGAAGACCCGGCCCTGGTAGCTGAACTGCGCGCGCGCCAGACTCCGCTGGAGGTCTGCCCGACCAGCAACATCTGCCTGGGGGTCGCGCCCAGTTTCGAGGCGCATCCCCTGCCGCGCCTGATCGCGGCAGGGCTGTACGTCACGCTCAACTCGGACGACCCGCCCATGTTCAACACGACTCTGACGGACGAATATCTGAAGTCCGCCGTAGCCTTTGGCTTCGGCCCGGCGGAACTCGAACGGCTGGTGATCAACGCGGTGCGAGTCACCCTGCTGCCCGAAGACAAACGAGCCGCCCTGGAAGCGCGCGTCACGGCGGAGTTCGAGACGCTGCGCGCCCAAATCGGACAGGCGCTGTAGCGCGCCCCACCTCCGCACCTTTGATTGGCTGGCACCTTAACATTCGGAGGGGAACATGGACATGCCAACGGCAGGCTGCTCGAAAAAGGCGGTCCTGGCGGTGGGGCTGGTGATCGGGCTGGTGGTGGCCTGTCTGGTCGGGTCGACTCTGGTGACGGACCGCCTGTGCCGGCAGGGCTTCGACCGGCGGCTGCCGGTCTATCCGGGCGCGGCGATCCAATGGGAGCGCCACAACTTCCTGAGCGCCTTTGGGATGGGCGAAACAGTCATGGCATTGACCTCGCCGGACGACCCAGACACCGTCCACGCCTGGTACACGACCACCACGGCCGAAGCGATCCGGGGCAGCGTGGACGACGTGCCGATGCGTCTGACGCGCGGCGAGTGGACGGTCGATCCGGACGAAGACGGCACGGGCGCGCAGATCATCCTGCACGGCCTGTGTGTGAACTGACGCATTCACTTGACAACTTCACTGCCTGGGCTAGAATGGGGTTTAACGATGGGCTATATCAGGATTTGTTCGAGTCAATGGCTGCGTTCACGGTGATCACAACCTGCATCTGTTCCTGCTGCCGTGTGAATGCACTGTCACCTACGGGATGACCGCCATTGCCTTGGCCGCCTGATCCATCGCGGCACGCAAACAGAAACGGGCTACCCCAGTGGGTGGCCCGTTTTTTTGTTGTGCGTCCGCCCCTTATCCATGCGGGTCTACCGCCACAAAGGAGCAGTGCAGGATGCGCATCGCCGACAACATCACCCAGCTCGTGGGCAATACCCCCCTCGTCCGGCTCAACCGGGTCACGCAGGGGCTTGGCGCGCAGGTCGTCGCCAAGCTGGAGTACTTCAACCCGGCCCACAGCGTCAAGGACCGGATCGGGGTCGCCATGATCGAAGCCGCCGAAAGGGCCGGGGCCATCGGCCCGGATACCGTGCTGATCGAGCCGACCAGCGGCAACACCGGGATCGCCCTGGCAATGGTCGCCGCTCAGCGCGGCTACCGCCTGATCCTGACCATGCCCGACTCGATGAGCGTCGAGCGCCGCAAGCTGCTGCGCGCCTTCGGGGCGGAACTGGTCCTGACTCCCGCCGCCGAAGGCATGGCCGGGGCCATCCGCAAGGCCGAGGAACTCCAGGCCGCCACGCCCAACGCCTGGATTCCGCAGCAGTTCCAGAACCCGGCCAACCCGGAGGTTCACCGCCGCACCACCGCCGAGGAAATCTGGCGCGACACCGACGGCGGGGTAGACATCCTCGTGTCCGGGATCGGCACCGGCGGCACGATCACCGGCGTGGGCGAGGTGCTCAAGGCCCGCAAGCCGGGTGTGCGGATCGTCGCGGTGGAGCCGGCCGCCTCGCCGGTGCTCTCCGGCGGTCAAAAAGGCCCTCACCCCATCCAGGGCATCGGCGCGGGTTTCGTGCCGGACGTGCTCAACACCGGGGTCTACGACGAGATCGTGACCGTAGCCGGGGATGACGCCTTCGCCACCGCCCGCCGCCTGGGCCGCGAGGAGGGCCTGCTGGTCGGCATCTCGTCCGGCGCGGCGGTGTGGGCCGCCCTCCAGGTGGCCGCCCGCCCGGAGAACGCGGGCAAGCTGATCGTCGTGATCATCCCGTCCTTTGGCGAGCGCTACCTCTCGACCGCGCTCTACGCCGATCTGGAGGGTTAGCCATGTTCGGGACGATGCGGGATGACGTGCGCTGTGTCCTGGCCCGCGACCCGGCCGCGCGCAGCGCCCTGGAAGTCGTGCTGTGCTACAGCGGTCTGCATGCCGTGTGGATGCACCGCATCACCCATCGCCTGTGGAAGGCAGATTTTCGCCTCCTGGCCCGCTGGCTGGCGCAGATCGCGCGCGGGCTGACCGGGATCGAAATCCACCCCGGCGCGACGATCGGGCCGCGCCTGTTCATCGATCACGGCATGGGCGTCGTGATCGGCGAAACGGCCGAGATCGGCGCGAACGTGACTCTGTATCACGGGGTCACCCTGGGCGGCGTGAGCCTCAGCCACGGCAAGCGCCACCCGACCATCGAAGACGGCGTTGTGATCGGCGCCGGTGCGAAAGTCTTAGGAGCGATTACCGTGGGCGCGAATACCCGGATTGGAGCGAATGCTGTGGTCGTCAAGGACGTTGAGCCGGACATGGTCGTGGTCGGCGTGCCCGGCAAGCCGGTCGGGCGCGGCGAAAAACAGCCAGCCGGCCAGCCGGACCTGCATCACGAGTTCCTGCCCGACCTGATCTCCGACCGGCTCGACCGGGTGCTCGACCGGCTGGATTCGATCGAGCGCGCCGTCAACGGCAGCGGCGCATCCGAGACCCCGGCCAACCAGCCCGCGCCCGACTACGCGATTTAGTGGGGCTGCTGGTAGCTGCCCTGCTGCAAACTGTCAACTGTCAACTGTGAACTAATAACTGTCTGAAAGGTCGTCTTCATGCCAAAAGGTTCTTTTCTGGAACGTTTGAAACAGGACAAGCCCCTGCTCACCGACGGGGCGATGGGCACCAACCTGCACGGGCATGGCATCTCGATCGACGCCTGCTTCGACGCGCTGAACCTGACCCACCCGGAGCAGGTCGCCCGCGTCCACGCCGGATTCGTCCAGGCCGGGGCGGAGCTGATTAAGACCAACACCTTTGGCGCGAATCGCTTCAAACTGAGCAAGCACGGCCTGGAGAACCAGGTCGAGGCCATCAACCGGGCGGCGGTCGACCTGGCCCGGCGCGTGATCCTGGCCAGCTTCCGCGAGGACGTGTATATCGCCGGGTCGGTCGGGCCGCTGGGGGTGCGCCTGCATCCCTTCGGCCGCACCACCCGCGAGGAGGCCAAGGCGGCCTTCGCCGAGCAGATCAAGGCCCTGGCCGAAGCCGGGGCGGACGTGATCCTGCTGGAGACCTTCTCCGACCGGGTGGAAATCCTGGCCGCGCTGGACGCGGCCAGCGAGGTCGCGCCTGACCTGCCGGTGATCGCCAATACGACCTACGCCTCCGACGACCGCACCCTGCTGGGCGACCTGCCCGCCCGCGTGGCGCGCGACCTGGCCGAGGCCGGGGCGGACGTGATCGGGGTTAACTGCGGCGGCGGGCCGACCCAGATCGCGCGCATTCTGCAACTGATCCGCCAGGCCGTGCCCGACGTTCTGACCGCGGCCATCCCCAACGCCGGATTCCCCGAGGCCGTGGGCGGCCGGATGATGTACCCGGCCACCGCCGAATACTTTGGCGACTACGCCCGCACCCTGCGCGCCATCGGCGCCAACCTGATCGGCGGTTGCTGCGGCACCACGGCCGACCATATCGCCGCCATGCGCGCCGCCCTGGACGACGAGACCACGCCCCTGCCGGAAATCCAGGTCTTCGAGCCGAGCAGCGAGGCCACCGAGCTGGTCCCGGAGCGTCCGACCGCCCTGGCCCGCAAGCTGGCCGAGGGCCGGTTCGTGGTCACGGTGGAGATGAGTCCGCCGCGCAGCTTCATCCCGCAGAAGATTCTGACGTCCGCCCAGCTCCTCCAGGACGCCGGGGCGGACATGGTCGACGTGACCGACAGCCCCACCGCCCGGATGCGGATGAGTCCCTGGGCGGTGTGCCACTTCCTCCAGTCGCGCCAGGGGATCGAGACCGTCCTGCACTTCCCCACGCGCGGCCGCAACCTGCTGCGCATCCAGGGCGATCTGCTGGCAGCCCATGCCCTGGGCCTGCGCAACCTGTTCGTCGTGATGGGCGACCCGACCCACGTCGGAGACTACCCGGACGCCATGGACAACTACGACGTGCCGCCCACCGGCCTGATCAAGCTGATCAAGCAGCAGATGAACAAGGGCGTGGATTACGCCGGGAACTCGATCGGCCAGCCGACCACGTTCACGGTCGGCTGCGCCCTGAACATGGGCGCCCAGGACCTTGACCACGAGATCAAGCTGATGCGCAAAAAGCTCGCCGCCGGGGCCGACTTCGCGCTGTGCCAGCCCTGTTTCGACCCGGCCGACGCCGAACGCTTCCACACCCGCTACCAGGAGATCGCCGGCGAGCCATACACCCTGCCCACCCTGATCGGCATCCTGCCTCTGTACAGCGCCAAGCACGCCCATTTCCTGCACAACGAGATTCCGGGCATCGTGATCCCTGAGCCACTCATGGATCGCATGGATCGGGCCGGGGAGGATGCGCCTCAGGAAGGCGTGCGCATCGCCCGCGAACTGCTGCTCGCCGTCAAGGATTACGTCCAGGGGGTGTACGTCATCCCGGCCTTCGGCAAGTACGAGCTGGCCGCCGACGTGATCGACGTGCTGGGCATCCCCAGCCCATCCGCGCGCTGAAAAACCAATCGAACCGCAAAGACGCAGAGGACGCCAAGGAGAAACCCTGTCAGCTTTTCCTTTGCGCTCTTTGCGTCTTTGCGGTTCGCTGTTTTTCCCGCTTTCTTACACGACTCATGTGGCATTTTTCACCAAAACTGATATACTTTATCAAAATACTCTTTTACCTTGAGATTGCCCTATTTTTCCACTCAGGGATGGTGTCTCATGGCGTTTTCAGCCGAAAAACTCTCCGCGCCTGCCCTCCCCCGCGCGACTTCCCTGCGCGGCCTGCTCTCGGCCCTGGCCGTCCTGTTCAAGGCCCGGATCGTCGTGCTGCTGCTCTTCGCCGCCTACGGTGGGGCGATGCTCGCCAGCGCTGGACGGCCCGCCGCCGCCGACATGCTGCTCCTGACCATCACCGGGACGCTGGCCGCGGGCGGCTCCGGCGCGCTCAACGAATACCTGGAACGCCAGCGCGACACCCTGATGAAGCGCACCCGCCGCCGCCCCCTGGCAACCGGCGAGATTCGCCCGGTCTGGGGGCTGATTGGCGGCGCGGGCAGCGTAGGGCTGGCGGTCGGACTGGCCCTGCTGGCCGGCAACCCCACCCTGGCCTTCTTCCTGGGCCTGGGCGCGCTGATCTACGTCGGCGTGTACACGGTCTGGCTCAAGCCGCGCACCCTGCTCAACGTCGTGATCGGCGGGGCGGCGGGCAGCGCGGCCGTGCTGAGCGGATCGGCGGCCGTGGGCCAGTGGGCCAATCCCGGCGCGCTGCTGCTGGCGGCCCTGCTCTTCACCTGGAGCCCCAGCCATTTCTGGAGCCTGGCCCTGGTCTACCGCAAGGACTACGCCACGGCCAGCTTCCCAATGCTGCCCGTCGTGATGGAGCGCCGCCGGGCCGTGATCTGGACGCTGGTCCACATGGCCTTTACCGGCGCGATCGGCCTGCTCCTGGCGAGTCAGGCGACTCTGGGCCTGGTCTACTTTGTGCCGATGCTGGCCGCGACCGCGTGGCTGGCCCGCGATTCGGTCCGCCTGCTGCGGGTGCATGCCAGCGGCGACGAGGGCCACGAAAGCCAGCAGGCCATGACTCTTTTCCGCGCCTCGAATACCTACCTGGCGCTCGTCCTGCTGATGATCGCCCTCGCCGCGCTGATCTAGAACACCGTCCGTGCCCGTTGTTGGAGGACAGTCCGCATCCGGCTATCATTAGGCCGGATGTTTGTTTCTGCCAGACTGCCCCCAATTCAGGAGGCCCGTTGTGTCCAGAGTGTGGCATTTGAGCCTGCGCTTTGTCCTACTGCTCGGCCTGCTCCTGCCCCTGACCAGCGCCCAGGCCCAATCCCCCGGCGTGAGCGAGGCCCGCTTCGCCCGGTTGGCGCGCGGCGTCAACCTGCCCCTGTGGTTCTGGTACGGCCCCGAAGATCCCGCCGACATGGCCGGGCATTTCACCCCATCCGATTTCGAGCTGATCCGGGCGATGGGCTTCACCCACGTCCGCATTCCAATCAACCTGGGGACGCTGGCCGATTCGGCCGGGCCTCGGCCGGAGGTCCTGGCCGTCCTCGACGAAGCCCTGGCCCAGATCGTGGCCGCCGACCTGGCCGCGATCGTCGACCTGCACAGCCTCTCCCTGGCCGATTCGGACGCCGCCAATTATTCCGGCGCGCTGGAGACCGACGACGCCCTGGTCGAGGATTTCATCGCCTTCTGGGAAGGCTTCGGCACGCACCTCGCCGCCACCACCGACCCGGAGTGGGTCTTCATTGAGCCGATGAACGAGCCGGTCTTCGAATCCAACCCGGCCCGCTGGTACACGATCCAGCGCGATCTGGTGGCGGCCATCCGCGCCGTCGCGCCGGAGCACACGATCCTGGCAACCAGCACCCGCTGGTCGAACCTGGATACCTTCCTTACGATGGAGCCGCTGGACGATCCCAACATCGTCTACAACTTCCACTTCTACGAGCCGTTCCTGTTCACCCACCAGGGCGCGACCTGGAGCTGGGACGCGGTCCGCAACCTGCGCGACCTGCCCTACCCCTCCAGCCCGGAGGCGGTCGAGCCGATCGCGGAGCGCATCAGTGACGCCACGATCCAGGGTTACGTGCGCGGCTACGGCCAGGAGCGCTGGGACGCCGACCGCATCGCGGATCGAATCGGCCTCGCCGCGGCCTGGGGCGCGCAGCACGGCGTGCGCGTGACCTGCAACGAATTCGGCGCGCTCAAAACCAACGCGCCGGAGGACTCCCGCGTCCGGTGGACGCACGATATGCGCATCGCCCTGGAAGAGGCCGGGATCGGCTGGGCAATGTGGGAGTACGACAGCGGCTTCGGGCTGGTGCTGCGCAGCGGTAACATGACCCTGATCGACGGCCCGCTGGCCGAGGCCCTGGGCCTCACCCCGCCCGCGCTCGTCGTCACCATGGATTAGGCGAACAAGGAGAATAGGATGGACTACGTCAGACTTGGCACGACCGGACTGAAGGTTTCGCGCATCTGCCTGGGGACGATGACTTACGGCTCGACCCAATGGCGCGACTGGGTGCTGGAGGAAGAAGCCAGCCACCCTTTCATCCGGCGCGCCCTGGAGCTGGGCATCAACTTCTTCGACACGGCGGATGTCTATTCGCTGGGGGAGAGCGAGCGGATCATCGGCCGCGCCCTGAAGGACTACGCGAAACGCCACGAGGTGATTCTCGCCACCAAGGTCTTCAACCCGATGAGCGACGACGTCAACGATCGCGGCCTGTCGCGCAAGCACATCATGGATGCCATCGACGCCTCGCTGCGGCGCCTGGGCACGGATTACGTCGACCTGTTCCAGATTCACCGCTTCGACTCCGAAACCCCGGTCGAGGAGACGATGGAAGCCCTGCACGACGTGGTCAAGGCCGGCAAGGCCCGCTACATCGGCGCGTCGAGCATGTACGCCTGGCAGTTCGCCAAGATGCAGCACGCCGCCGAGCGCCACGGCTGGACGCGCTTCGTCGCCATGCAGAACCACTACAACCTGGTCTACCGCGAGGAAGAGCGCGAGATGATCCCGCTGTGCATCGACCAGGGTGTGGGCCTGATCCCGTGGAGTCCGCTGGCGCGCGGCTTTCTGGCCGGCAACCGCACCCAGGACAAAAGCGGCGAGACGACTCGCAGCCGCAGCGACGGATTCGCCCACAGCATGTACTACACGGACTCGGACTTCGCCATCGTCGACCGGGTTGTGGCCCTGGCGGAGCGGCTGGGCCGCAAGCCGGCCCAGGTCGCCCTGGCCTGGATGCTGCACAAGCCGTACATCACCAGCCCGATCATCGGGGCCAGCAAGATGGCGCACCTGGACGACCTGGTCGCCGCGCTGGAGGTCAGGCTCAGCCCGGAGGATATCGCCTCCCTGGAAGAGCTGTACGAGCCGCACCCGATCCTGGGGCACAGCTAGAGTCGAACAAACGCGGTAGACGTCTGTAGCGTCGGAATTGCAATTCCGACGCTACTAATATATTGCCGGCCGGATGCATTCCACCTGACCGCGTCTCCCCCCTGCAACCCGCCTTCCCCTTCCTGCGTATTGGATGGTAGATTGGCTAGCTTGCTTTACCGGATGAAAGTGGAACGAGCATGACACAAAAGACTCTGGGCGACCGCCTCATCTCGATCATCGTCGGCACGCTGGGCAGCCTCGTCCCCAGCGGCCTGACCAGCGCCGTCAACAACGCCGTCGACTTCGCCTACGTGCGCGTGATGGGCCTGCCCTTCATCGTGCTCGGCTACCGCCAGAGCGGCAAGACCACCCTGCTGGAATGGCTCAAGCGCGACACTTCCTACCTGGCCGACTTCGACCCCGATCCGACCGCCGCCGGCGGCGACCCGGTCGGCGTCTTCAACGCCCAGGTGGACGGCGAACTGATGCGCCTCAAGCCGCGCCGCGATGTGGGCGGCGAGTACGCCATGTGGGAGACCGACTGGATCGACCTCTTCCGCGAGACGCGCCCGCGCGGGATCATCTTCATGCTCGATCACCGCAACCTGTACCAGCACAAGGACGCGCTCAACTTCGTCATGCAGATGATCGACGAGGAACCGGCCGCCCGCCAGAACCTCAAGATGGTCCTGATCCTGGTCAACAAGGTCGACCTGTGGGGCGCGGACCAGACCCTCGATGACCTGCTGGACGACCTGCGCAACGAGACGCGCCGCCTTAAGTCCCAGGCGGAACGGGTCGGCTACCGCTATCACATCGCCGCGACCAGCGTCCTGAACGGGACGGGCGTCGGCGAGGCGATGGGTCTGTTCTTCAACGCCATCCGCCCCAAACCGCGCAAGGCGTAGGGGCGTTCTATTGAACGCCCCACTCAACGCCCAAGTGCATAACCAGCCCGGCCCATCCCGGCGGCTGGTCATCGATTACGTGCTCGACTCGCGCCGCCCCGGCTACGCCTTCACCACGCCGACGGATGACCTGCCGGAGTCGGTCGTGCGCGATGTCTGGCGCAGCGCCATGCCGCGCGGCCAGGGCTGGAGCGCCTACGTCGGCGCGCGCGCGCTCAAGTGCTTTCCGCTGGTGGATGGGCGGCAGGCTGCCGTGTGTGAAATCGAAGTGACCGATCGGGCCGACGAAAGCGGACGGCGCGGCATCCGCCGGGCAGAGATCGAGGTCGTCGACGGGACGGACTACCGGGCCGCGCTTCAGGCCCGCCTGGATGGCCTGCCGGAGACGGTCCGCGCGGCGGCGGACGAACGGCTTTCCTGCCCGCGCTGGCTGCACATCGTGGAACGCGCTATCCCGCGCCTGCGCAAAGAAAAAAGCCAGGTGATCCTGGCTTCGCCGTACACCACGCCCGAAGGCTGGCTGCTCGTCACTGCCCTGATGATCCGCGTCGCCCTGGCCTTCCCGGTGCGGGCGGTGCGCGGTTTCCCGACCGCCCTGCCCCTGACCAGCCTGGCCCTGGACTACCGCGACGAATCGCCCCTGGTCGCCCTGCCCCTGGAACGCGCCCGCGCCCTCAACGGGGCCAGGATGATCGAGATCGAATAGAGCGGCGGGCCGGTCAGTCGCCCCGCCGCTTGACCTTGCCCGCATCCAGCAGATCGTCCAGATCGGCCGGCTCCAATTCATCATCCTCCGCCAGCCGCGCGGACGGCCCGCGCTTCGCTTTGCGGGTCTCCGGCAGGCTGGCTCCGTCCTCCGCCCGGATGCGCGCCACCTCGCGGGCGATGGCCCGCTCGCGCCATTCCATCACCAGGATCGCCACCAGGTAGGGGAGAACGATCAGGCTTATGAAGACTTTGAGTTCGGGGGAATAGCTCTCAATCCCGGAGTTATAGGCGATCGTCGGGTGACTCATCACCGCCAGATAAACGCCCAGCACCACCAGCGGCACGATCCGCCGCCAGACCAGCCGCCGCGTGCGCTGGTTGACGCGCTGGCGGGCCAGTTCGTACACCGCGTCCCAATCGTTCATAGCTGCCTCTCTCTCGCACACTCATCCTGCCCGTTCTGGGTATTCTCGGCGACGGCCTCGGCGTTCATCAGGCGGCTCTCCGCGCGCAAGCGGCGCACCTCCTGGGCAATCGTCCGGTCGCGCCAGTCGAGATGAATTACCGCCGCCCCGTAGATCACCACGCCCGCCCACACCGGCAGCGCCGCCGCCAGCGGCCCCGTTAGAGTCAGGATCAGGGCGATCCCGATCGCCAGCGCCGGCAGCACCCGGCGCGTCACCACGCGCCAGGCGCGCGCCTGGATGCGCCGTCCGGCCTGGGCCTGGCGCACCGCCTGCATCTGGCGTGCCATCGCATCCCGCCGCCGGTCGACCTTGCGCCGCCTGACAGATTTTCGCCGTCCGGCAGGATTTCGCCGTCCGGCAGGTTCTCGCCGCAGGTTACGCTCAACGGAAAGGGCCTGTGACATACGCTCGTCCGGCATGGCTGCGCTCCGGATCAATCCTCGATGATCGTGCATTCGCCGCGCGGGTCGTCCAACCGGAGGGCGGCCGCGGCCCGCGCCAGGCGCAGGTCGCTGCGCGCCGCCGCGTTTCCGGCCTGCTGAGCGTGCCACCACAGGGAGACCCCGGCCGCCGCATCGATCAGGAGCACGCCCGCCAGGGTCAGCGCGGGCAGCGCGATCGACCCATGCAGCAGGCTGACCAGATACACCAGCCAGACCCCGCCGCCGAAGCCGAACAGCACCAGTCCCATCCGCGCCCGGCGCGCCGCGAGGCTTACCCGTTCGACCACGACCAGCTCATCCCGTCCTTCGAGCGCCATGTCCGTTCTCCTCTGGGTGTCCCCCCGATCAGACGACACAATCACACGACAGCCTCACGCAGGCATTTTCTTACCATTCTACTCGTCTTCCCGGCGCTTCGCCTTCTCCTCAATCAGGAGATCCGCCAGATCGGCGGGAGGTTCGTCGTCCTCCTCTTGCAGCCAGTTCAACGCGGGATCGAAGGAGACATCTTCGTGCTTTCGTTTGCGACTGGCAAGATCAGCCTGCCCCTGACGATGCTTCCGAATCACCAGGGCCACCATCACCGGCAGGATCAAACCCAGCGCCAGGGCCATCATCAGCAACCAGGCCGTCATCACCATCCGATTACCCTCTCATTCATCCCGCACGCTTCGGTTTGTCTTCCAGAAAAAGATCGTCCTCGCTCAATTCGGGCAGGTCATCTCCCGCCAGCGGGAGCGTCCCCCCACCATCCAGGTCGATAGGGTCGGCCAGGTCATCGAAAGCGCCGTAAGCGCCCGCTTCATCCTCATGCTTGCGCTTGCGCGGGGAAGACATCTGCTGCACATACCCCCGGCGCGCCAGGATCATGCGCGCCATGCCCGCCGCGACCAGCAAGCTGGCGAGACCAATCAGAATGACGGGCAGAGTCATGGGATTGCTCACCGCCTCTCCCGGCCCGCTCACCCTGACTGGCGCCATGAAAAGCAGAATCCCAGAAGCCGCCACCAGCAAAATCACACCCAGCTTGAACAGCATTCTCCCGCGACTCATCACCCCACCTCGTCTCAAAGCCATCCCAGGTCCCGGACCGGAGAGTCAACCGCCCTCGACCTGCCGGTCGGCGGGCTGGCACGCTCAAATGCCCCCGGCATCCGGTGCCGGCGGTCCCATTGAGTATTACGCAGAGGAAACGGATGGGTTGCGGGGATAGAGCGCCTGCCCCAAGCCAGGCAGCAGGCAAAACATAGGGGCGCCTGCAAGACGCCCCTATGTTGTCTACAGCCGACCCGGCTTCGGCCGGGTCATGTCCGGTGTTAGATCCCTTCGAACAGGTTGCCGGCCGCCAGGACGACGAAGGCGAGCAGCGCGAGCACGACCGCCTGCCCATTGAAGAACGAGAGGCTTGCAATCAACAGGGTCAGCAGGGCGAGGACAGCTAGCACAACCGAAATCCAAAAGGTAATCTGCTTAGGCGCACTGAGATTCATTAGAAATGCCTTTCACTCGAGGCCAGTATAAATTGCATTATAGTACACTTTTTGAACAAAATATTGACAAAGCCTCTGAAATCCACCAACCTGTCACACCAGAACCTGGTTACAACATCCGTGGCGGGTCATTCACTGGACGCTCCACCAGGAAACCGCGCGCTCACAGCCTATTTGCGGTCCGGTTTGCGCCGGCCGGCCATTATCCGTTGAATCTCGCGCTCGTAGCCGATCTCTTTCGGCTGGTACCAGCCGGGCGGCTCCATGTCCAGCGGCAGGTACGTCTGCTCGACCCACCCGCCGGGGAAGTCGTGCGGGTACTTGTACTGGCCCATGTCGCCCATCGTTTCCTGGTAGCGCTCGCGGGTCGTGCCGCCGAACGTGCCGGACTTATCGCGCAGATAGGGCGGGACCGGCCCGGTGCCGTGCGTCTCCACGTGGGAAAGCGCCGCCCAGACCGCCCCGGCGCTGTTGCTCTTGGGCGCGGTCGCCAGGTACAGGCACGCCTCCGAAAGGAAGTACGTCCCCTCCGGCATGCCGACCCACTCGAAGGCCTGGGCCGCCGAGGCGACCACCACCAGCGCGTTCGGATCGGCCAGGCCGATGTCCTCGCTGGCCAGGATCATCATCCGGCGCAGGATGAAGCGCGGGTCTTCTCCGGCGTGGATCATCTTGGCCATCCAGTACAGGGCCGCGTCCGGGTCGGAGCCGCGCACCGACTTGATGAAGGCGCTGATCGTGTCGTAGTGCTCGTCGCCGCCCTTGTCGTAGCGCACCGCCCGCTTCTGGATGCTCTCCTGGGCGACTTCCAGGCTGACCCGCACCACGCCCCCGGCGTCCGGCTCGGTCGTATCCACCGCCAGTTCCAGCGCGTTGAGCGCGCTGCGCGCGTCCCCGCCGGAGACGTAGACGATGTGCTCCAGCGCTCCCTCGTCCAGCAGGATCGACCGGTCGCCGTAGCCGCGCTCCGGGTCGGTCAGGGCGCGCCGCACCAGCAGCTTGACCTGGTCGTCGGTCAGCGGTTGCAGACGGAACACCCGGCTGCGCGAGAGCAGTGGCCCCACCAGGCTGAAGAACGGATTCTCGGTCGTCGCCCCGATCAGGACGACCGTGTTGTTTTCCACGTGGGGCAGCAGGGCGTCCTGCTGGGCGCGATTCCAGCGGTGGATCTCGTCCACGAAGAGCACCGTGCGCTGGTTGTACATCCCCAGGCGTTCCTTGGCCTCCTCGACCACCTTGCGCAGGTCGGCGATCCCGGAGGTGACGGCGTTGAGGGTGGTGAAATGGCGCTGGGTGGAGTTAGCGATCACGTTGGCCAGGGTCGTCTTGCCCACGCCGGGCGGTCCCCACAGGATGATCGAGCTGAGCCGGTCGGCCTCGATCGAACGGCGCAGCAGCCGCCCGCGCCCCACGATCTCGTCCTGCCCGACAAATTCATCCAGCGTGCGAGGCCGCATCCGAACGGCCAGCGGCGCGTTTTTCTCGGCGCGCTGGGCGCGCGCGTAATCGAACAGATCAGACATGGGGACGCCTCGCGATCAGACTGGAGCCGACAGATCGAGGTCTATTGTAGCGCAGGCGCGGGGAAATTAGAACAATCGTTTGCCTGGGGAAAAGAGTTGACAGTCTTCAGTCGACAGTGGACAGGCGAAAGCTCAACGGTACAGCGGGTGCAAACAAGGAGTATGAACCCCTTGTTCAAACCGATGCGCACGACCTGAACCGTAGAGCCAAGGCAAAAGAGCATCTTGACTGTCTACTGTGAACTGACAACTGGGAACTGTTTGCCCTATCGCCTCACACCTGGTACGGCTGCGGGCCGACAAACTTCGAGTACCCATCCGGGCCGAGGTAACAGGCGTAATGGGCGCTGATGCGCGGGTCAGGCAAGGGCCGCCAATCCGCCAGGAAGTCGGGATCGAACTGGGCCGGCAACCCTGGCGTGCCAGGGAACGCCCCGGCCTGCCGGTGCAGGATGGCCGCCACCATATCGGCCAGTTCATCGGCGATGACCGGCTTGAACAGGTAGCCCGCCGCCCCCAACTCGCGCGCCCGGTCGACCCCGCCCACGTACGCCGAGACGAAAAGCACCGGCAGTGTCTGCCCGGCCGGGTCTTCCCGCAAGGCGGCCAGCATGCTCAACCCGTCCATGCCGGGCTTGCTGACATCGGAGATCAGCAGCGAGATCGGCTGGGTCCGGACAAGCCGGATCGTGAGATAGGGATCGGTGGTCGCCACGACCGTCAGACCGAGGCTGTGCTCCAGGATCAGCTTGGTCACCAGCATCAGCTCCAGGCAGTCGTCGCTCAGCAGCACCGGGCGCTGGCGGGTGAATTCCGCCAGATCGACTCCAGGCGTCCGCAATAGTTCCTCGCTTGTCCGTCCAACCATCATCCCACGCACCCCGTACTCCGCGCTTCCGAACTATTCCATCCCGATCCGCGTACCTGATTGAATCCTAACGCCGAACCGGATTCACGTGAATGGTACCTGGGCGTGATGCGCCCGCATCCGGCCGCGCTTACAAAAAGCGCTCCCATGAAAGGAGCGCTCCATGCACTATCCCGGCTGCCTGCCTCGCTACTGCACGTCGTTGTAGGTCCAGTGCCGGTTGGCGAAGAAATTCCAGAGCATGACGATCCCGATCGAGATTGCCTGAGCGATGTTCGAGCCGACCTGATTGATCGCGGTCGCGTCCATCGCGGCTCCACCGGGCAAAATCGACGCTCCAAGCCCACCCCAGAAGCTGTACGTGCCCCCCACAAACAGCAGCCGGAAGCCGAGGCCGACAATGCTCACCAGGAAAAACTGGAGCAACTGGCGGCCCGCGCTGCGCGAGCGCGAATCGGGGAAGGTCCAGTAGCGGTTCCAGATGTAGTTGCTGATCACGGCCGTGGTGAACGCGATCCCGGTCGCGACCCCGACCTTGAGGTCCTGGTTGGGCGCGGCGGGCACCAGCACGGAGTGCTGGAGGACGTTCAGCATGGCGAAGTCAACGACCGCCCCGAACGCGCCCACGATGGCGAACTTCAGGAAGCGTTCGATCTCCTTGGCGCGATCGCCAAAGTGGCCGGCCACCCACAGCACCAGCGAATCCAGCGGATTGTGATGGGTCAAACGTCGGGTCAAGTTCATGCTCGTCTACCTGCGCTCACCAGCCTGGCAAAAACGCTGCCTATCAGACCACAGACCGGGTCAAAAGGCAAGGCCTGATTCGGCCCGCGCAGACCATTATACAAGTAATTCGTGAATTGTCGCAATGGTGGAATAAATTCTTTGTTAATTCCTGGTCAATCTATCCCATCCGGCCCCGGCAGGGAGCAGGCCGCCGGGGCCGGATAGACCCGATTAGGACAGCGTGGGCCGGGATCAGCCCTCGATGTGCAGCCAGGCCGCGATCCGGCCCTCGAAGGTATCGAGCTGCTGGAGCGCGCTGTCGATGACCTTGCAGGCCGTCTGATGCCGGGCCAGGGCTGTCTCCTCCTCGATGCGCAGCTTCTCCCGCCGGTTGGACTTGATCCGCGCCGCCCGCTTGCTGCCGCCCACCAGCCCGATCACCCCCGCCCCGATGTTCCCCCGGCGGGCGGTATAGACGGCGTGAACGTCTCGGATTTCCTGCTGGACTTCCTGGCGGAGCTTCTTCAGCTCCTTGCGGGTCGCCTGAATCTGGTCCAGGCGCTGGCGGGCTTCGACCGGAGACGCCCACCGAAAATCAAGCGTGACGGTATCCCCTGCGACGGACTGGCCCAGAACGCTCGAAAGACGGCCGAGCACGTCCGGAACCTGGACTGCGGCGTTCCTGGGGCGAAGAAAAGACATAGGACCTTCCTCTCTCCACACACGAGAAACCTGCACCCATTATGGGTCTGCCTGCCTCGAATTGGCAATTGGTTGGTGAAGGAATCATCCGGCCGTTCCATGCAGGCCGGAAAGAGAGATAATGGATCGAGCAGCACAGGGACGACCCGGTCTTTGGATCGGGATGCAAGACTGGAGCAGAAACCATGATCCTGCTGGAAACAGACCGGCTCATCATCAGGAACTTCAGACCCGACGACTGGCAGGCGCTCCATCGCATGATCGGCCAGTACCAGGCATCGGAATACGCGGCGTTCGATCATCCCTGGCCGACCTCGGAGGAGGAGATCGGGAACATCACCGCATGGTTCGCCAGCGGCGACGACTTCCTGGCGGTCTGCCTGAAGGAGGCAGGTCAGTTCGTGGGATTTGTATCCCTCAACCCGGAACAAGACGGCGATTCTCAGGTATTGAATCTCGGTTACGTGTTCGACTTCGATTACCACGGCCAGGGCTTCGCCACGGAAGCGTGTCGAGCAGTCATTGAGCGCGCGTTCGGCCCGTTGCAGGCGCAGACCGTGATCAGCGGGACCGCGGCCGCCAATCGCCCCTCGTGCCGGCTGCTTGAGCGGCTGGGCTTCAGGCGCATCGCCCAGGAGACCTGTTCGTTCAGGAGCACAAGCGCCGGGAAACCCATCGTGTTTCTGGGGTACACCTACGCGATCTCGAAAGAGGAATGGGACGCGGCCGCCAGAAAATCCCCCTGAACACAGACGGCCGCGCCCCGTGAGAGGGCGCGGCCGTCCGAACGCGATGGATGCGGTCGATCAGGCGCGCAGGGTCGCGTTCAGTTTGTGCTGGCACGCCTTGACGATCTTGTCGCGCAGCTTGTTGATCTCGCCGTCGGATAGCGTCCGGTCCGGCGCGCGGAAGGTCAGCGCGTAGGCCAGGCTCTTGCTGCCCGCCGGGATGGGATCGCCCCGGTAGACGTCGAACAGGCGCACGCGCTCCAACAGGTCGCCGCCGGAAGCGAAGATCACGGCCTCGACCTCGGCAGCCGGAGTCTGTTCCGTGACCACCAACGCGATATCTTGCAGCACGGCCGGCTGGGTCGGCACCGGGACCACACGGTGTGACCGGTCGACCGCCGCCAGAATCACGTCCAGGGTCAGCTCGGCCAGCATCACCGGCCGGCCTTCCAGCCCGAAGGCCTTCCCGACTTTGGGGTGCAGCTCACCCAGCATTCCGGCCGGTTTGTTGCCGATCCGCAGCTCGGCCACCCGGCCGGGGAAGTAGGTCGGATGCTCGGCCGGGACATAGCTCACCTTGCCGATGTGCAACCCGTCCAGCAGGCCATCCACCACGCCCTTCAGGTCGAAGTAATCCGCCAGCCCTTCGCGCGCGGGCAGGTCCCAGTGGGCGGCATCACGCGGACCGACCAGCAGCAGCCCCAGGCGGCGCGGCTCGCGCGGCAGCAGTTGGCCCTCGACCGGCAGGTAGACGCTGCCCACCTCGAAAACGCGCACCCGGTCGGTATGGCGCAGGTTGGTGGCGGCCACGTCCAGCAGCCCGGCCAGCAGCGTCCGGCGCATGACCGTTTTATCCTGCGTGATCGGGTTGGCCAGGGCCACGTAGCGACTGGGCTCGGCCGGCTGCGCGCCGGGGGGAATCAACAGCGCCTCGTGTTCGGGAGTCGTCAGCCGGTAGTTGACCACCTCGCGCAGCCCGGCGTAGACCAGCAGGTCGCGGACATGCTCCTCCTGGTCGAGGGCGGGCATGCTGCGCGCCGGGAGCAGGTCGTCGATGGTCGTGACCGCGATCCGGTCGTAGCCGTAAATGCGCGTGATCTCCTCGACCAGGTCGGCCTGGCCGATCACGCCCTGGCCGATGTCCATCCGGTGATCGGGCGCGGTCACGCGCAGCCGGTCGCCCTCGACCTCGACCGTGAACTGGAGGCGGCGCAGGATGGCCGCCATCTCCGCGGCGCTCAGGTCCATCCCGATCAGGCGGGCGGCGTCCCCCGCCGTCATATCCACCGTAACCGTCTCCGGCTTCAGCGGATAGTCGTCGATGATCCCCTGGGCCACCACGCCATCACCCAGCACGCGCATCAGTTCCGCCGCGCGCAGCAAGCCGCCTTCCGCCACCGCCGGATGCACCCCGCGGCTGAAGCGAATCCCGGCCTCGGAAGAAATCTTGCGCGACTGCATCGTGCGCCGGGTGTTGATGAAGTTCCAGTTGGCGGCCTCCAGCAGGATGTTGCGGCTGTCCGGCTGGACTTCGCTCTCCAGACCGCCCATGACGCCCGCCAGGCTCAGGCCGCCGGCGGTATCCGCCACCAGCAGGTTGTGCGGGTCGAGCTTGTGGACGGAGTCATCGAGCAGGGTCAGTTCTTCGCCCGGTTCCGGCAGGCGGGTCATGATGGTCGGCACCTTCGCGCCCGATTCGCGCGCCCGGCGCTGGAGAATGTCCCAGTCAAAGGCGTGCAAGGGCTGGCCGGTTTCCAGCATGACGTAGTTGGTCACGTCCACGATGTTATTGATCGGTCGCATCCCGGCCTTCTTGAGCCGCATCTGCATCCACTGCGGCGAGGGCTTGATCGTCACGTTTTCGATCAGGGCCAGCGTGAAGCGCGGGTTCAGTTCCGGCTCGCGGATGTCGATCGCCACCCGGCCCGCGATCGGCGCGCCGGTCATGACCACGTTGGTCGGCGGGTAGCGCAGCGGCACGTCCAGCAGGGCGGCCACCTCGCGCGCCACGCCCACCACGCTCCAGGCGCGGGCCAGGTTGGGCGTCAGCTCGATATCGAGCAGCACGTCCCCCAGCACATCCTGGATCGGCGCGCCGGGCGCGAAGCCCGCCACCAGCTCCGGTTCCAGCAGGATAATGCCCTCGTGATCGTCGCTCAGGCCCAGCTCTTTTTCGGAGCAAACCATGGACTTGTTGTAGATGCCGCGCACCTTGCGGCCCTTGAGGATCATGCGCTGCGGCGTCTCGGCGTGGCCGTCCCAGACCTCCGCGCCTTCCTTGGCGAAGACCGTCCACAGCGCCGGGTTGAGCGGCCCCGTCTCTTTGTACTCGAACAGATTGGGCGCGCCGGTCACACACTGTTCCAGCTCGCTCCCGCCGTAATCGACCAGCGCCAGCACCAGCCGGTCGGCGTCCGGGTGGGCCTTGACCTCGACGATCTTGCCCAG
>JARKOQ010000174.1 GCA_029976005.1 Aggregatilineales bacterium
GGGTTGCCGCCCTTGTCGCTGGCGATGACCGGCGTCCCGGCGTGCAGGCTCTCCAGCAGGGTGTGGGAGAGGCCCTCGTAGCCGGAATAGAGCACGGTGTAATCGGCGGCGCGCATCAGCACGGCCACCTGCTCGCGCGCCACCCGGCCCAGGAGCTGGATGCGCTGCGCTGCGCCGCTGGCCGCGGCCACCTGGCGCAGCGGCTCCAGCAGCGGGCCGTCCCCGGCCACGATCAGGCGCGCCTCCGGCACGGTCGCCACCGCCCGGATCAGCGGCTCCACGCCCTTCCAGGCGGTCAGGCGCGCCACGCACAGCAGCACGGGTGCGTCCGGCAGACCGGCCTGGGCGCGCGCCTCGGCCTGGGTGAGGCCCGACCGGGCCGCGACCGCCCCTTCCGACAGGGCGTTGTAGATCACCTGGACGCGCGATTCCTCTACGCCCCAGCCGACCACCATGCGCTTGAGGTACTGGCTGGGCACGATCACGCGGGCCATGCGCCGCGCCTCGCGGTCGCGGGCAGCTTTGATATATTCGATGTGGGGGGCATAGCGCCGGGTCTGGAAGGCGTCCACGTCCTCGGTGGGCGGCACCCAGCCCAGCCGCACGGCGCGCTCCCAGGCCGGATCGCCGACCACCTTCAGCATACGCGGCGACCCGCCCCCGTAAAGCGGCAGGCCCGTGCCCTGGACATAAACCAGGTCGGCCCAGGCCAGCTCCGGCCGGGCGGCCAGGGCATAGCGCGCGTAGGCCAGCGGGCGCAGCGGGAATGGCCCGCGCGGGATGCGCCGGACGGGGTAGCCATAGTCGCCATCGCGCGGGGTGGGATCGCCGAAGGTCAGCAGGCGCACCGCGTGCCCGGCGGCGACGGCTTCCGGCAGCAGGCCGTGCAGGTACGTGGCCGGGCCGCCCGATTCAGGGTGAAAGATTCCGGTGGCGATGAAGAGGCGCATGGGCGCGGTCAGCTTTCAGCGGTCAGGCGATAGGAGGCTGATTGTAACAGAGGCGGGGAAAAAAGAGGCAAGAGGCAGGAGGCAAGAGACAAGAAAAAGCGTCGAAGCGGCTTGAAGGGGCGGTTCGCGAACCGCCCTGGCCATGGATAACCACCGATCACTGTAGGGATGGGGCATGCCCCGTTTGTCTCAAATCAGTACCAAAGTACTTCGGAACTCGGCGAAACCTTTGGCCGCTTTTCCAGACGGTATTGGCGTAACACACGGGCGTATCGTTTTTACCGTCTCAAAAAGGAGAACCACCATGTCGTCGAGAATTTTCCGCACTACCCTGATCACCCTCGTGCTGGCGCTGGGCCTCATGGTCTTCGCGACGTCCGCTTTTGCCCAGTCGGGCGATACTCCCATCGAGCTGGTCGGTACCGTCGAGGCGATCTCCCCGTCTTCGATCACGGTCAACGGCCTGACCCTGCAAACGACCGGGGCCGAGATCAAGATCGCGCTCACCCTGCAACTGGTCGTGAAAGTCGAAGCGGTCGTCCAGGCCGACGGCACGCTCCGGGCCGTGGAGATCGACGAGCCGGGGCCGGGCGATCTGCTGCCGGGCGAAATCGAGCTGGTCGGCCGCTTGCAGACCATGACCGCGACCCAGGCCCAGGTCTTCGGGCTGGACATCGACCTGACCGGGGCCGAGGTGCAGGCCGGGCTGACGCTGGGTGAGCTGGTCCGGGTGCATGCCCGCTTCGCCAATGGCCAGTGGGTGGCCCGCGAGATCGCGCCCTTTGGGCCTGTGGCCGCTACGGGCAGCGGTCTTTCCACGGACGATGAACTGGAATTCACCGGCACGCTGGAATCGGTGGGCCAGGGCTTCATGCTTGTTTCCGGGCAGCAGATCGACGTGGGCGGGGCCGAGATCAAGGCCGGGCTGATGGTCGGCGCGATGGTCAAGGTCCACTTCGCCCTGGTCAACGGCCAGATGGTCGCTCGCGAGGTCGAGCCGGTCTTCGATACCCTCCGCATCCAGGATCGCGACCAGACCCAGGATCAGGATCGGCTGCAGGACGGCAGCGCCGCCGTCTCGATACCCGCTGGCTGCGTGGTGACCCCGCCGCAGAACTGGGTTCGCTATACCCTCCGGTTCGGCGATACCCTGTCCGGCCTGGCCTTCAACACCGGGGCGAGCCTGCGCGACCTGCTCGAAGTCAACTGCATCCGCAACCCGCGTGGGCTGCTGGTCGGAGCGGAGATCTTCGTCCCGCGCCAGCCGGTGGGGAATACCGGCGCTGGCAGCATCGACGATCACGGCAGCAATAGTGGCAATGACAGCCTCGACGATCACGGCAATAACAGCGTTGACGATCATGGCGGCAATAGTCACGGCGACGACAGCGTTGACGATCATGGCGGCAATAGTCACGGCAACGACGACTAGGCGCTGATCGAACCACAAACGCTTCCCAGGGAGGGTTGCCCAGCGGGATGGCGGGCGGCCCTCCTTGCCCTGGCGGGCACGGGCGCATCTCAGACCAATCAGGGTGACTTTACGCAACTGTTCGACTACAATACACACAACCCTGACCTGGTGGGCCTCGATCCAACGTACCTGGAACGCGCCGATCCGCAGCGCTGGACGCGGTGGGTCGCCATCACCAATGGCGAGCTGGCCCGGCCTGCGGAGGCTGTTCACTCGGTGTTCGAGGCTGCTTACGTGGTCAGTCATACGCTGCATGAGCAGTTCGCGGCACAGGCCGACGCTGATCCAGGTCTTCGCCTCGTTTACCGGGACGATCACAGCCTGGTTTGGGAAGTGGTCGCCGCCGCGCCTGAGATGGTGACGCATGATTTTGCTCGTCCTGCCGGATATCCCGACTGAAGATCGCCTGCTGGCGCTGGCGCGCCGGGGCGATCAGCGTGCCGTAATGGAGATCTACGATGGCTACTTCGAGCCGATCTTCCAGTTCCTGCGGCTGCGAGTGGACGAACCGGCCCTGGCCGAAGACCTGGCCGGGGAAGTCTTCGTGCGTTTCATCGCGGCCTTGCGCGGCGGCCGTGCCCCCCATCACAGCCTGCGCGGCTGGCTGTTCCGGGTGGCGCGTAACGTCCTGCACGATTTCTACGGGCAGCGCCGGCGGCTGAGCGAGTCCGTGCTGGACGAATGGCTGCCCGCGCCCGATCACGAAGCGCCGGAAGCCCGGCTGCTGGCCGCGCTGGACGCCGAAGGGGTACGCCGCGCGCTGGGCCAGCTCTCCGACGAGCAACAGGAAGTGCTGATTTTGCGTTTTGGGCAGCAGTTGAGCTTGCAGGAAACGGCGGACGTGATGGGCAAGGGAGTCGGGGCGATCAAGTCGCTCCAGTTCCGGGCCACGGAACGGCTGCGCGGCCTGCTGGAAGCCGGTTAGGGATGGGATGGGAACGGCCGTGAACGAGCCGGATTTCGTCAATGCTCTCAACGACTGCATCGACCGGCTGAACGCCGGGGAGCGGCTGGAGGACTGCCTGCGGCGCTATCCGCAGCACGCCGCCGCGTTGCGCCCCCTGCTGATGGCCGGGCAGAGCGTCCGCCATGCTCAGGCCGACCCGCGCGCGGTTGCCGCCGCGCGGGCGCGCGTCCGGGGCCGGATCGAGCTGGCCGCGGCCCAGCCTATCCGCGGCGCGCGCCGCAGGCCGGCCTGGTCGCCCCTGGCGCTGGCCGCCAGTCTGGTGCTCGTCCTGGCCGCCGTCCTGGCCGGCGGGAATGCCGTCCTGAACAGCCTCCAATCCCAGCCCACGCCGACGATGATCGTGCTGCCCAGCGCGACCCACACGCCGACCGCGACCGGGACACCTTCGACGACTCCGACACTCACTGCCACGCCAACCGCGACACCGACGGCCACGTCGATGGAAACATCGACGGAAATGCCGACGGGGACGCCAAGTCCTTCGAGCACACCCAGTCCCAGCCGGACGGTATCTCCGACCCGGACGGTGTCTCCGACGGCCAGCCACACGCCGCCCCCGACCCGGACGTTATCGCCCACGGTGTGCGTCCCCACGCGGCCAGAAGGCTGGATCAGCTACCGCGTTCAGGCGGGCGATACCGTCTCCGGGCTGGCGGCCAGCACCGGGATCAGCATGGACGTCCTGCGCCAGGTGAACTGCGTGGAAGGCGGCCTGATCCGGGTCGGGCAGACGGTGTACCTGCCCATCCAACCCGCGCCCGCCCATCCCCCGGCCAGCGCGACACCGGCTCCGAGCGGCGGCGCTCCCGGCACCGGCGGCACGGACAATACCAACGACCACGTGGACGACGACAACGACACTACGGACGATCACGGCGGATCGTCCAACAGCGGCTCCGGCAGCGGGGGCGACCACAGCAGCGACGATTAATCGGTACAGCAGTACACCTTGTAGGGACGGGTCACGCTGGTCACAGCGACCAGGCCCGTC
>JARKOQ010000183.1 GCA_029976005.1 Aggregatilineales bacterium
CTGAACCGCATCTCTCCCAGACTATGTCTTTCCTCCGCGTCCTCCGCGCGCTCCGCGGTGAGATGCCTTTCATTTTCTTGCACAGTTCTAACGCACTCCGGCTGTAACTTCGAGCGCGAGGGTTGCATCCAAGTGGGTAGAACGCACGGAGAATTCACAGTCACCTGACTGATTACCCCAAGGAGTAGCCTCATGCCTCTCATGGATGACAACACCCGCGAACAGGTTCGCGCTTTGCTGGCCGATCTGACCGGCCCGGTCAAGCTGTTGGTCTTCAGCCAGCAGTTCGAATGCCAGATGTGCGCGGAGACGCGCCAGATCTGCGAGGAAGTCGCCGCGCTTTCCGACAAGATTACGGTCGAGGTGCGCGATCTGGTCGCCGACGAGGCCCTGGCCCAGGGGATGGACGTTGACAAAATCCCGGCCATCGCCCTCCTCGGCGCGGACGACCAGGACTACGGCATCCGCTTCTACGGCATCCCCTCCGGCTACGAGTTCATGTCCCTGCTGGAAGCGATCAAGCTCGTTTCCACCGGCAAGCTGGAGCTTTCCGCCGAGACGCTGCGCACTCTGGACGCCCTGGAAGGCGATCTGCACCTCCAGGTCTTCGTGACGCCGACCTGCCCGTACTGCCCGCGCGCCGTGATCCTGGCCCACCAGCTCGCCTTCGCCTCCGCCAAGGTGCGCGCCGATATGGTCGAGGCCAACGAGTTCCCGCACCTGTCGATGAAGTACAACGTGATGGGCGTGCCGCGCACCGTGATCAACGAAGCGACGTTCATCGAAGGGGCCGCGCCGGAAGCGATGCTGCTCGCCAAGGTCCGCGAGGCGCTGAAGAACTGAAAGGGAAGCGGTCAGCGATCGGTTTTCAGCGGTCAGCCAGACAAGGCAACCGACGCTGGCAGCGCCCGCACGAAGCCGCTTTTTGTCCTGGCCTTTCGCTGATAGCTGACCGCTGATTGCTGAAAGCTCAAGGAGCCGCCATGCCAACCCACGATACTCCCAAGAAACAGCCGCGCGTGATCGTGTTCACCACGCCGACCTGCACCTACTGCACCGCGGCCAAGCGCTACCTGCGCCAGCACAACGTGAAGTTCCGCGAGGTGGACGTCAGCCGCGACGCGGCCGCCGCCCGCGATATGCTGCGCCGCGCCGGGTCGATGGGCGTCCCGGTGCTGGACATCGGCGGTAAGATCGTGCGCGGTTTCGACCGTCCCAAAATCGACGAGCTGCTGGACATCAAGAGTCACCCGGCGTAAGCCATAACCCGGCCCATGCCGGAAGCGCGGATTGGACTTTCTTTCCCTGAAGGAGACCTGAGCAATGACCGTCAAAATCGAACCCCTGGGCGCGCGCGTCCTGATCCTGCCCGACGAGGGCGAAGACAAGACCAGCTCCGGCATCTACCTGCCCGAAACCGCCAAGGAAAAACCGCAGCAGGGCACCGTGGAAGCCGTCAGCACCAGCGAGGACATGACCACCGACCTCAAGGCCGGCGACAAGGTGCTCTTCCCCAAGTACAGCGGGACCGAGATCAAGATCGAGGGCAAGACCTACCTGCTGATGGACGAGGGCGATGTGCTGGCCCGCATCAGCGGCGCATAGCTGACGGAGGCCCCGATGCCGCTCGACGTGAGCCTGGACGTGCCGGTCGAGGCGCTGCTCGAAGCCTATCCCGCCGCGGCGGGATTCCTGGCCGGGCGCGGCGTGATCTGCATCGTGTGCGGCGAAGCCTACTGGGGCCGGCTGGGCGAGCTGATGGCCCACAAGGGCATCGAAGCGCCCGAAGCGCTGCTGGCCGACCTGAAAGACTACCTGAGCCAATCCCCCGCCTGAGCCGGCCTCCCCCCTGGCTGGCCTGGGCATGAAGACAAGCGCCCCCGCTGACGAGTCGGGGGCGCTGTGTGTTCTGCGATTGAATGTCGCACGGCTGTTACTCCGTCGCACGGCTGTTACTCCGCCGCACGGCTGTTACTCCGCCGCACGGCCGTTACTCCGCCGCACGGCCGTTATGTCGCCGCGTGATCGAGAGCCAGACCGGCCCTCAGCATCCCGCGCCGCAGCCGGTGAAAGTGGGCGGCCATCTGCTCCGGGGTGTAGGGGGGATGCTTCTCGATCCACCATTGCATCAGCCCCATTTCCGCGATCGTGAGGTGAACCGCCAGGACATCCGCGGGCACGAGAAAACGCACGTCCGGGAATACCGTCTTCAAATGCCCGGCCAGAGTCTCCACCTGGTGATCGCGCAGTCCGCGGTGGATGGTTCCCGCATCCCTGGCGAAATACACCTCGCGCAGCAGGTCACGGGTGGTCCAGTGGTAGGCATAGGCCGCCACCATGCGCGCGGGCGGATCGTCCGCGAGCAGCTCCTCCTGGGTGAGGGGAGCGCCTGCGATGCGCGCCACTTCCGCCAGGTGCGCCTGGCGATACAGGTCGTCCTTACTCTCGTAATGAAGGTAGACCGTGGTCCGCCCCACATTGGCGCGGTCGGCCACGTCCTGCATCGTCAGCGAGTCGTAACTGCGCGTCTCCAGCAGCTCCAGCAAGGCGCGCTGGAGCAGGCCACGGGTGCGCTGAACCCGCCGATCCTCGCTCATAGGTGAACATCCTGGGCGCTTTGTTCAGTATTAGACACTTCCGCCCGCCTGCTTATTGAGGCCAGTCCCCCTTGATTTTATCATGGAACTATCGTGAGATTTTCAGGAGGAGAAGTACCATGGCCCAGGTACAGGCCCAATCACTGGCGATGCAGTCCCCCACCCGCAGCCGGAAGCCACATGCTAACGCCCACGTCGCGATGGGAATCGCCTACATCGCGTTTCCGCTGCTCTCGATCTTCATTTATGCCACCCATCCCAATCTGTTCAGCCTTCAGCCCGTCCACGAGGTGGACGCCTGGATCGCCGAATGGCACGGCAACAACCTGCTGCACTTCGGGCATGTCCTGATGCTGCTGTGCGTCCCGGCACTGATCGCCATCACCATCGACCTGATGACAAAGCTGCGCAAGGACGGGCGGCGCTACGGGTTCGTGGGCGGCATGCTGGCGATCACCGGGGCGGTCTTCCTGGCCGCCGATAAAGGCGCGTTGTGCCTGGTGACCAGCGCTTTCGACACGCTGTCGCCCGCGGCTTTCGCCCAGATTCATCCGGCTATCGAAGCCATGAAGGGGATGCAGGGCTGGTTGTGGCTGGTCTATGGCCTGGTGCTGCTGCCGATCGGCTTCATCGTGCTGGGGGCTGGCCTCTATCGAACCAGGGCGCTGCCGCGCTGGCAGGCCGGGCTGCTGATCGCCGGTTCCGCCCTGCTGCTCAACCCCGACATCGAGATCATCAGCCTGGTCGCGTCGGTGCTGCTTGCCAGCGCGCTGATCCCGCTGGGGATCGAACGGTTCCGGACGGCGGCCTAGCGGCCCACGATCGGCAGGGATATGAGCGCCCCCGGTGACGAGCCGGGGGCGTTCGATTCCGGGTCAGGCCAGACCGGGCGGCCAGTTTGCGCGTACAATCAGGGTAGCTGATCCGGTGAAGTGGAGAGCGCGCCGATGGCTGGGCCAATCCGTTTCGAGGCGGCGACCGACGGGCTGGTCGCCCTGGGCGTGGGGCTGATGCTGATCGCGGTCTACGGGAGCTGGCTGGCGGTTTACCGCACGGCCAGGGCCGCGCCGGTGGGATCGAGTCCCTGGTTCGCCCTGCCTGCCTGGGCCCAGATCGCGGCGGGAATCGCGCTCAGTCTGGCCGGGGCCTGGGGGTGCTGGGCGCTGTGGCGGCCGCTCCCGCTGGCGGTGTCGGAAGGGCTGGCGCTGGCCCTGCGCCTGGTCGGGCTGCCGCTGATCGGGGCCGGGGTGGGGCTGTGGTTCTGGTCGCGCCGGGCGCTGGGCGCGATGATGGGAGTCAGCACGGCCGCGGCGGTCCAGCTCCAGGCGGAGCACCACCTGATCCAGACCGGGCCGTATGCCCGCGTCCGCCACCCGATGTACCTGAGCTACTGGCTGCTGCTGGGCGGGCTGCTGGTCGCGTACCGCACCTGGACGCCGCTGCTCCTGCTGGCGCTGATGCTCGCCGCGATGCTGGGCCGCGCCCGGCGCGAGGAGGAGGCCCTGGCGGCGACCTTCGGCGAAACGTGGCGGGAATACGCCGCCCGCGTGCCGAAATACGTGCCGCGCTGGCGGAGGTAAACGAGTCGACAGTTCACAGTTTACAGTCGTCAGTAAAAACAAGCCCGGCAGGCGCGGCGATATGCTTGCCGGGCCTCGCTTTGACTGTGAATTGCCGACTGACGCCTGAAAACCGTCGGGCAAGCGTCGGGTGGAGGTCGCCACGCCGGGCTAGACTCAGACACAGGTTTCGATCTCACGGAGGGTGACACGTGAAAAAGCTCCTGATCCCGGCGCTCCGGTGCCTCGTCAGCGCCAGTCTCCTGGGATGTCTCCTCGGCTGGATGGAACCTGTCCAGGCGCAGCGCGGAGGAAACACCGTGTACCTGATTGTCGCCTCCGACGACACCGAGGCCGTGGTCGCATTGAATCCTGCCGATGGGCGCCAGGAAACCCTGTTTTCCGTGCCCGCATCGGCTCGTGGCGGGTTGCCCGACTTGCTTCCTGCTGAGGAACTCGACGCGCTGAATCGCTACCTGATCGATTACAACGCGACTACACGC
>JARKOQ010000197.1 GCA_029976005.1 Aggregatilineales bacterium
CATGCACAAACGCATCCACTCCTCGTTGGGCTACCTGACCCCGGTGGAGTTTGAGGGCCAATGGCTGGCCACGCAGCTCGCCGCTGGCGAAGTGAAATAAGAAATCGCGATTCCGTGTCCAAGTTTACGGGGTCACTACACTCTTCACGAGTTAACTTCTGGTCGTTCTTTTGGGGAAAGTTCTGTTCAAAATCTATATGTCAAAGGGATGGAACGTATATCCAATGAAGAATTAGAGCTTGAGATTGAATTTGCTGACAGACTTTTTGAAATATCTAGAAAACTAAATATTCCATTCAAGTACCCTGAAATATACAGAAGTCAAGACTTCATCGCAGCGAGAATAATCCATGAGGTTCTTACAAAAGGCATTGTTCAGGGGCTACTGGATTATCCCCAAACGACAGGCACAGGCCAAGCATTCGCCTATCCAGATGATATACCTGGGATCATAAGCCAATACGAGAATAGCGAAAAAGCAGGCAAGGAAAACACTATTGCGACGCCAATTCCTGAACAGAGTTTTCCATTGTTGGAAAAGGAGATTCGACTTGGACCACGTATAGCTGTGCTGCATATACTAAGTATTGAGGTACCTATGCAAGATATCGTAACGCTTGATACGGGAGAGCAAGTGCAAGAGATACAGTTTCGATTTGATCCATCAAAGTCTTTCACGATGTACGAGAAATGGTGTTCAGATGAGGATCGAGAGAAGTATTTCAGGAATAGCGAAAGTGATGCTTAACTACAACTAATCTTAAAAGATGATTTGGTATTAGCCACAATGCTGACATTGGTTGTTTTCCAATCCCAATTCGGAAGGCGCTACCCGATACCCGATCCTCCTCGTTTTGTGGGTGTCTGTCCGGTGTTATAATGGCATTGTTAAAGAGGCCCGTCTGTAGGGACATCCGCGGGCAGGGGGGGGCCTTCGCCCATCGCCTGACTCCACGCCAACCGCCTGTCGCCAGCGGTCCGATCCACGGACGGCCGTCACGAAGCATGCTGCAAGTACCCGTATATTCAGTCTGTTCCACCAGTGAGGAGAAAATTCGCATGAGGAGAAGACTGCCGCTGCTCGTCATCGTTGCCCTGCTGCTGTCGGTGCTGCCTGCCCAGGCCCAGGGCGGCGACACGCTGACCGTGCTGTGCACGCCGCAGGAGGACTGGTGCGTCGCCATGACCCAGGCCTTCCAGGAACAGACCGGGATCGCCACGTCCTACGTGCGCATGTCCTCCGGCGAGTCCCTGGCCCGGCTGCGCGCCACCGCCGACAACCCTGAGTTCTCGGTCTGGTGGGGCGGCCCGGCGGACGGCTTCATCGCTGCCGCCGCGGAAGGGCTGGTCGAGCCGTACGAGTCGCCGAACGCGGCCGTGATCGACCCGCACTACAAGGATGCCGAGAACTTCACCTGGACCGGCGTCTACGTTGGGGCGCTGGGCTTCTGCTCCAACCGGGAAATCCTGGACGAGCTGGGCGTCGAGCCGCCGACCTCCTGGCAGGACCTGCTCAACCCGGCTCTGCAAGGCAATATCGGAGTCGCGCACCCGGCGACCTCCGGCACGGCCTTCACCGCCTTCTGGACCAACGTGACCCTGGCGGCGGACTCGCTGGAGCGCGCCGCGATGGAAGAGCAGGGCATGGACGCGGATGCGATCGCCGAGGCCCTGGCCGCCGGTGAGTACGTCGGCGCGGGCTACGATGAAACGGGCGCGCCCAACCAGGAAGCGGTCGACATGGCGTTCGAATACTTCGCCCAACTGCACCAGAACATCCTCCAGTACACCCGCTCCGGCTCCGCGCCGGGCCAGATGGCCGGCACGGGCGAGATCGCCGTGGCGATCATCTTCTCGCACGACTGCGTGAAGCTCCAGCAGGAAGGCTTCGAGGGCATCCTGGTCACGACCTTCCCCGAGGAAGGCACCGGCTACGAGATCGGCGGCATGGGGATCATCACCAATGGCCCGGAGCCTGAGGCTGCCCGCGTCTGGTACGACTGGGCGCTGACCGCCGACGCGCAGGCGATTGGCCCGACCGTCAACTCGCTCCAGCTCCCGACCAACCCGGACGCTCCGGTGTCCGAGCTGTCGGTCAACCTGGCGGACGTCAACCTGATCCGCTACAACTTCCAGGCGGCGGGCGAGAGCCGGACCGCGATCGTCGAGCGCTTCGACGCCGAGATCGCGCCGCAGCCGGTCGACTAGACGGCCGCGCGGTTCACCAACCCAATCGCACATACCCCCGGCAGGCCAACCCTGCCGGGGGTCGTTCATGAGAGGGGGCATCGTGCGCGAACTGGCAGTACGTCGTTATCTCAATCAGTTTCGCCGGATTTTTCAGGACCCCGTCCTGGCGATCGGCCTGATCCTCGTCACTCTGTTTCTGGTGCTGGCGGTGGTCTGGCCGGTGCTGGCGATGGTCGGGGAGAGCATGTCCGAGGCCGGGCGGCCGCTGTTCGCCCGTTACCTGACCGAGCCAACCTACCAGACGATCATCCGCAACACGGTGGTGATGGGCCTGCTCGTGGCCGCGGTCGGGACCGCGCTTGGCTTCCTGTTCGCCTACGTCCAGGTCAAGGTCCAGGCGCCTTTCAAGCGCCTGATGCATTTCGTGGCGCTCGTACCGATCATCTCCCCGCCCTTCGCGGTGGCGACCGCGACCCTGACCCTGTTCGGGCGGAATGGCCTGATCACCAAGGGCATTTTTGGCGTCCGGTATGATATTTACGGCTTGCAGGGCCTGACCCTGGTGCTGTCCCTGTCATACTTCACCGTGGCCTACATGAACCTGAAGGGCATGATGCAGGCCCTCGACCCGGCCCTGGAAGAAGCGGCGACCAACCTGGGCGCGAACAAGTGGCGCATCTTCCGCACGGTGACCGTGCCGATGCTGATCCCCGGCATCCTGGGATCGTTCCTGCTGCTCTTCGTGGAGTCGATCGCCGACCTGGGCAACCCGCTGGTGCTGGGCGGCAACTTCGAAGTGCTGGCGACCCGGATCTATATCTCCGTGATTGGCCTGTACGATACGACCGGCGCGGCCGTGCTGTCGGTGATCCTGCTGGTGCCCTCGCTGATCATCTTCGTGATCCAGCGCTACTGGATCGGGCGCATGTCGGTTGTGTCCGTGACCGGCAAGCCGTCCGGCACGCCGCAGATGATCACCCATCCCTGGGTGCGCTGGCCGCTGTTCGCCGTGACGATGGGCGTTACCCTGCTGATCATCCTGATCTATGCCACGCTGTTCGTCGGGGCCTTCGTCGAAGTGCCGGGGGTCAACAACAGCTTCACCCTGTCCCACTTCGATTTCGTGATCAACGGCTACGGCTCCGAGGCGATGACCGACACGACCCTGCTCTCGGCGATCTCCACGCCCATCGCCGGGCTGCTGGGCATCCTGATCGCCTTCCTGGTGGTGCGCAAGGAGTTCCCCGGCCGGGCCGGGCTGGACTTCGCCGGGATGCTGGGCATCGCCGTGCCGGGCACGATCATCGGCATCGGCTACCTGCTGGTCTTCAACAACCCGCTCGATCTGACCCTGCCCTTCGGCGGCGAAAATCCGCTGACGATCACCCTGATCCCCAAGCTGACCGGCGGGCGGGCGGTGCTGGGCGGGGCGCTGGCGATCGTCATGGTCTTCGTGATCCGCAGCATCCCGGCGGCGCTCCGTTCCGGGGTCGCCTCCCTGAGCCAGATCGACCCGGCCATCGAGGAGGCGTCGATCAGCCTGGGGGCGGATAACGCCCGCACTTTCCGCAAGATCACGCTGCCCCTGATTCGCCCGGCGTTCCTCTCCGGGCTGATTTATGCCTTTGCCCGCTCGATGACCTCGCTCTCGGCGATCATCTTCCTGACGACGCCGCAGACCAAGATCATGACCCAGCAAATCCTGAACGAGACCGAAAACGGGCGCTACGGCAACGCCTTTGCCTACTGCGTCATCCTGATTTTGATCGTGCTGGTGGCGATCTCCGTCCTGTATCTGACGGTAGGCTCGGCGACCGGCGCGGAGCGCACGCTGGAAGGAGGCGGTTAAGATGACCGTTCAACGCACACGCCAGGGCGACCTGGAACTGATCGACGTGGTCAAGTCGTTCCCCCAGCGCGAAGGCAGCGGGGTGGTGGCCGCCGTCGATCACGTCTCCCTCGCGATCCCCAGCGGCGAGTTCGTGACCCTGCTCGGTCCCTCCGGCTGCGGCAAGACCACGACCCTGCGCCTGATCGCCGGGTTCGAGATGCCCACCGCCGGGCGCATCCTGCTCGACGGCAAGGACATCACCCACCAGGCTCCCAACAAGCGCGACATGGCGATGGTCTTCCAGAGCTACGCCCTGTTCCCGCACATGACCGTGGCGGATAACATCGCCTACGGCCTCCAGACGGCGGGCATGCCCAGGGCCGAGATCAAGGCCAAGGTCGCGGCGGCGCTTGACCTGATGAGCCTGGGCGGGCTGGGCGAGCGGCGGCCCAACGAGCTGTCCGGCGGGCAGCAGCAGCGCGTCGCGCTGGCCCGCTCGCTGGTCATGGAGCCGAGCGTCCTGCTCTTCGACGAGCCGCTTTCCAACCTGGACGCCAAGCTGCGCGTCCAGATGCGCTCCGAAATCCGGGGACTCCAGCGCCGCCTGGGCATCACCAGCGTCTACGTCACCCACGACCAGATCGAGGCGATGTCCATGTCCGACCGGATCGTGGTCATGAACGCCGGGCGGATCGACCAGATCGGCAAGCCCCACGAGATTTACCACCGGCCGCGCACCCGCTTCGTGGCGGATTTCATCGGGCGGGCCAATTTCGTGGAGACGACCGTCGAAGCCGCCGCCGGCGACCGGGCGACCGTGACCGTGCTGGGCAAGACCGTCCAGGTTCCGGTGGAGCAGCCGTTGTCCGCCGGGACGCGGGTCACGGCCGTGCTGCGCCCGGAGGCCCTGCGCCTGGTGGAGGACACGGCGCGCTGCCCGATGACGATCGAGCAGGGCATGTACCTGGGCGCGGAGACGGAATACATCCTGGCCGGGGACGGCCAGCGCCTGGTGGTGATCGAAAGCGGGTTGAGCGCCCAACGGCTGTTCGCCGAGGGGCAGACAGTCTGCGTCGATTTCGAGGACGAGGCCGTGCATCTGCTGCCGGTGGGGTAGAGAGTAGACAGTTTACAGTCGACAGTGGATCAGGACGGGGGCGGGTCGGCGCATCGAGACCCGCCCTTTTCTGTGTTGACTCTCAGCAATCCGCCAGGGCCGGGCGGCCGACGCGCCAGGTCCATTCGACGTCGGTCATGAAGCGCGACGGCCAGCCTTCCGGCGGCTTGGGCCAGTCCGTGAAGGCAGTCACGCACTCGAAAAAGGCATTGGCGGTTTCGGTGCCGGGCCGGGCCAGCAGGTCGCGGAAGCGATCCATGAAGTCCGCCGGTTTGTTCTCCGTCTCCTCCAGCACGCGCGTGAACCACTTGTGATAGGGGTACAGCACCCGGTTGTAGGCCAGGATCATCCGCCCGCCGTAGAGGGCCAGCTCGGACGCCATTTGCATCATCAGGTACGGGTCGGCGCGTTTTTCGGCCTCGCCCACGTACCATTTGAGCGCCTCAAGCTGGGCGTAGAAGCTGATCAGGCGCTCTTCGCGCTGGGCTTCGGGGTAGGTCAGGATGCGCTCCAGCAGGCCGGGCAGCTCCGGCAGCTCGGAATAGGGAATGAACGCCCCGACGAACGCGGCGCGGGCCGGATCGCTGCCCTTCTCGGCGACGTCGCGCAGGAAGGCCAGGTCGACGATCTTGCCGTCGACGTAGCCGCCTTCATACCCTGCCATCTCCCAGGAAAACCACTGAAACTGGCTGGCTGGCTTGCGGCGGGCGTATTCCTCGTCGGTGGCGACCACGTAAAAATCGACGTCCGAATCGGGCCGGGCGTAGCCTTTGGCAACCGAGCCGCCGATGATCAGGGCGGTGAAGTTGGGATCGGCCTTGAAGTGTTCGGTCAGGCGGTCGACGGTGCTTTGATGATGGGCAAGCAGGGAGCGCATGCGGCCTCGTTTCTGGGGTAGGAAGGCATAATCTGGGGGCCGATTCTAGCGATTGCGCCCGGCTTCACAAGGGGGCGGGTAAAGCAGAATGAACCGCCAAAACGCCAGGAACGCCAAGAGAAACGCCGTGATGCCGTGGAGGAAGCGCCTGGGGTGTGCGGACGGCTCACGGTGGAACACCCGTTTTTCGCTTAGACGCTTGCCGCTTCGACGCTGCACGGAAGCGAGTTGCGCAGTTGGGCCGAATTTGTCCTATACTGGTAAATGCGCACGCCGATCCGCAGTCCCGTTGTCCTTTCCCTGAGTGCAAACAAACTGGCTTTCTCGTTTTCCTGTCTGGATCGTTCGTGCTCGAATAGTTGCATTTCGAACCAATGAAGAGGAGATTTTCACCATGAACGTGCTGCATCAGCGGCCCGGCCTGGGGCGCCTCCTGGGTCTCGTGGCGGTGCTGGCCGTCCTGCTGGCGGGCGTGATTCCCGCTTTCGGCCAGGGCGGCGGTGAGGTGGAGCAGCCGGAGATCGTCAACATCCCCGGCACGCTCCAATCGGTGCTGGGCTGCCCCGGCGACTGGGCCCCGGATTGTGACGTCACGTTCCTGCAATTCGACCCGGCTTCGGGGCTGTGGGTGGGAACCTTCGACCTGCCCGCCGGAAACTACGAGTACAAGATCGCCATCAACGGCACCTGGGACGAGAACTACGGCGGCGCGGCCGATCCCGGCGGGCCGAATATCGTCCTGAACGTGCCGGAGGACATGCCGGTCACCTTCATCTACAACCACGCCACGCACCTGGTCTATGACAACGTGCGTTATGCGCTGGCGACGGTGCTGGGCGACTTCCAGACCGCGCTGGGCTGCGCGGCGGCCAACGATCCGGCCTGCATTGCCACCCTGATGACCGATCCCACCCGCAGCGGCGTGCTGTCTTTTGGGACGTATGGCATCCCGGTCGGGGACTGGACGGCCAACGTGGCGCTGGGCTTCGCCGGGGCGGGCGTGTTGGCCGAGCCGGTCGCTTTCACGGTGGCGGAGGAGGGCGGCGGCGTGCTCTTTGAGTTCGATCCGGCGGCCAATACGCTGACCACGACCCTGGTCGCCCCCGGCGCGCCGTTCACCCCGCCCGGCAACCTGAGCGAGGCCCATGCCCGCTGGGTGGCGGCCGATACGGTCGCCTGGCCGATTAACGCGGTCGAGGGCGGGAGTTACGCCCTGGTCTACGCCGCCAATGGCGGCTTGCAGCCCGGCTTCCAGGGGATCGAAGGCGCGGACGGGCGCATCCCCCTGGCGGTGGCCGAAGACGGCCTCAGCCAGGCCGTGCTGGACAAGTTCCCGCACGTGGCCGGGCAGCTCGCCCTGCGCATCGCCGAGGCCGATCTTGCTCTCGCGCCAGAAGCCCTGCGCGGCCAGATCGCGATCGAGGCCCTGGACGCCGGCGGCAACCTGGTCGATTCGACCGGGGTGCAGATTCCGGGCGTGCTGGACGACCTCTATGCCACCGACGCGCCGCTGGGCCTGACTTTCAGCGCGTCCGGCGCGCCGAGTCTGAGTGTGTGGGCGCCCACCGCCCAGAGCGTGGCCCTGCTGCTCTTCGATGATTCGGCGCGCGAGACCGAGCCAACCCGCCACGAGATGAACCGTGACGCGGCGACCGGCGTGTGGAGCGTGACCGGCTCGTCCGACTGGATGGGCAAGTTCTACCTGTACGAGGTCACGGTCTATGCCCCCTCGACCGGGCTGGTCGAGGTCAACCAGGTGACCGACCCGTATTCGGTCAGCCTGTCCACCAACAGCACGCGCAGCCAGATCATCAACCTGGACGATCCGGCTCTGATGCCCGACGGCTGGCTGGAAACCGAAAAACCGCCCCTCGCAGCGCCGGAAGACATCGTGCTCTACGAGCTGCACCTGCGCGACTTCAGCGCCCACGACGAGAGCGTGCCGGAGGCGCATCGCGGCACCTTCCTGGCCTTCACCGATACCGAGTCGAACGGCATGACTCACCTGCGCGGCCTGGCCGAGGCCGGGCTGACCCACATCCACCTGCTGCCGGTCTTCGACATCGCCACGATCAACGAGGTGGCCCGCGCCCGCGCCCGCTTCGAGCTGGACTGGGACGTCCTGCGCGCCATGCCCGGCGACTCCGAGGAGCAGCAGGCCCTGATCGCGCCGGTGCGCGACCTGGACAGCTTCAACTGGGGCTACGACCCGCTGCACTTCAACGTGCCGGAAGGCAGCTACTCCACCGATCCGGACGGCCCGCAGCGCATCCTGGAGTTCCGCGAGATGGTCCAGGCCCTCAACCAGGCCGGGCTGCGGGTGGTGATGGACGTGGTCTACAACCACACCAATTCCTCCGGCCAGAACAGCAAGTCGATCTTCGACCGGATCGTGCCGGGCTACTATCACCGCCTGGACGACGCCGGCCGCGTCACCACCAGCACGTGCTGCGCCAACACCGCCACCGAACACGCCATGATGGAGCGCTTCATGCTGGATTCGGTCCGGCTGTGGGCGACCGAATACCGCGTGGACGGCTTCCGCTTCGACCTGATGGGCCACCACATGGTCAGCAACATGCAGGACGTGCGGGCCATGCTGGACGGTCTGACGGTCGAGGCCGACGGGGTGGACGGTTCGGCGATCTACGTCTACGGCGAGGGCTGGAACTTCGGCGAGGTCGCCAACAACGCGCGCGGGGTCAACGCCACCCAGATCAACCTGGCCGGGACCGGGATCGGCACCTTCAACGACCGCATCCGCGACTCGGCGCGCGGCGGCAGCCCCTTCGGCGACCGGCTCAATCAGGGCTACGTGACCGGGCTGTACACCGATCCCAATGAGTTCACGCCCGGCACGCCGGAAGAGCAGCTCGCCCAACTGCTGCACTTCGAGGATCGCATCCGGGTCGGGCTGGCGGGCAACCTGCGTGATTACACCTTCGTGAACGCCCAGGGCGAGACCGTCACCGGCGCGGACATCGACTACAACGGCGCGCCGACCGGCTACACCCTCGACCCGCAGGAGCAGATCAGCTACGTCGAGGCTCACGACAACGAGACCTTCTTCGACATCATCCAGTACAAGGCCCCGGCGGCCGCCACGGTCGCCGACCGCGTGCGGATGCAGAACCTGGGCATGGACCTGGTGATGTTCAGCCAGGGCGTGCCGTTCTTCCATGCCGGGGGCGACATGCTGCGCTCCAAGTCGTTCGACCGCAACAGCTACAATTCCGGCGACTGGTTCAACTACCTCGATTTCTCCTACCAGACCAACAACTGGCGGGTCGGACTGCCGCCCGCCGGGGACAACAGCAGCGAGTACCCGATCATGCGCCCGATCCTGGGCCGCGAGGACATCACCCCGACCCAGGACGACATCCTGTTCGCGGTGAACCATTTCCGCGAGAGCCTGCAAATCCGCTTCAGCTCGCCGCTGTTCCGGCTGCGCACGGGCGAAGATGTGATGGCCCGCCTGACCTTCCAGAACACCGGGCCGGAGCAGATTCCGGGCCTGATCGTGATGACCCTGGACGACACGGTGGGCGAGAACCTCGACCCGGCCTATGCCCGGATCGTGGTGCTCTTCAACGCCGCGCCGGACGCAATCGACTTCACCGACGCGGCCGCCGCCGGGTTGGCTTTCGAGCTGCACCCGGTGCAGGCTGCCTCGGTCGACCCGGTGGTGCAGGGCGCGTCGTTCGACGCGGCGGCGGGTACGTTCAGCGTGCCGGGCCGCACGGCGGCCGTCTTCGTCCTGCCGGAGTAAGCGGGCAGGGCAGCCGTACCGATGGATTCGCGGGACGCCGGGCAACCGGCGTCCTTTTCGATCCGCAGGCCTGCGCCGCGGCCCGGATCGGGCTGTATCATCGGGGTTAATAGCCCCATAGTCGCGTTGGCAGTCGCCGGGCGGGTCTCTATACTGGAAGTGTGTTTCCGCGACCGTTGATCGACGTCTCCCCTGGACATCGTGCGAGGCGTATGCACGCTGACCAGAAGAAGGAACCCTCCCATGCGTATCTCCGCTGTGTTGTCTGGCTCTGGATTGATTCTGCTGCTGGCGATGGCCTGCCAGTGGCTGCCGGTGGATGCCACCCCGAACGCGATCGGACCGGAAACGGTCGCCCAATCGCCCACCGCGCTGCCGCAGACGCAGCCTGAACTGTGGGTGGAGCCGCAGTGGGAGCACCTGTCCACCGTGGCCGGCGACCTGCCCGTGCCGGGCGAGGCCAGCCAGCAGACGGCCTCGCTCGTCCTGGACGTGGACGGCGACGGCATCGACGATTTCGTGATCGGCGCGCGCAAGCTGGCCCCGGCCCTGGTCCTGTACCGGCGCGAGGCGTCCGGCTGGGCGCGTTCCGTGATCGAGCCGGACGTCATGAATATCGAGGCTGGCGGGGCCTTCGCCGACATCGACGGCGACGGCGATCTGGACATCGTCATGGGCGGCGACTACCTCAGCAGCGAAGTCTGGTGGTGGGAGAATCCCCGCCCGGATGGCGACCCCTCCGGCCGGTGGACGCGCCGGATCATCAAGCAGGGCGGCGGGCGGCAGCATCACGACCAGCTCTTCGCCGATCTGGATGGCGACGGCCGCCTGGAGCTGGCTTTCTGGAACCAGGAAGCCGACGTGCTGTACGTGGCCGAGATTCCGGACGATCCGCGCGCGGCGGGCGAATGGCCGCGCAGCGCGATTTTCGAGGGGACGGGCGAAGGGATGGCCCTGGCCGACATCGACCAGGACGGCCTGCCCGACCTGCTGGCCGGCGGGCGCTGGTTCAAGTACACAGGCGGGAGTTACGTCTCCACCCTGATCGACGCGGCCCTGGTGGAAGGCCGTGTCGCGGCCGCCGACCTGATCCCCGGCGGGCTGCCGGAGGTGGTGATGAGCGCGGGCGACAGCGTCGGGCCGCTGCGCTGGTATGCCTGCGCCGGCGATCCGGCCGATCCCGGTTGCTGGGTTGCCCACGACCTGCTGGATGTCCCGATCGATCACGGCCACAGCCTGACGATCGCCGACTTTGACCAGGACGGCCACCTGGATATTTTCGCGGCCGAGATGCGCGTTAATTCCGACAACCCGAATGCCGGGATGTGGATTTTCAAGGGCGATGGGACGGGGCGCTTTACCCGGCTGAGCATGGCCGAAGGCGTGGACAACCACGAATCGCGCGTGGCCGACCTGGACGGCGACGGCGACCTGGACATCCTCGGCAAACCCTACAACTGGGAGACGCCGCGCCTGGACATCTGGCTCAACCCCGGCTCGATCCAGGTCCCGCCGACTCCCCTGCCCGTCCCATCCACGCTGACCCTGGATGCCTGGCAGCGCCACGTGATCGACCCCGACCGGCCCTGGCGCTCGGTTTTCGTCCTGTCCGCCGACCTCAACGGCGATGGCCTGCAAGACGTGCTCAGCGGCGGCTGGTGGTATCCCAACCCCGGTACGGCGGGCGGCGTGTGGGAACGGCGGGCGCTGGGCGAGCCGCTTTACAACGTGGCGACCGTGGCCGACTTCGACGGCGACGGCGATCTGGACGTCCTGGGCACGGACGGCCAGGTCTACGGCAGCACGTTCGCCTGGGCCGAGAACGACGGCCAGGGCAATTTCAGCGTGCATCCGGCCATTGCCCAGGGCGGCGGCGACTTCCTGCAGGGCGTGGCGGCGGGCCGCTTCCACAGCGGGGCCATCGAGGTGGCGCTCTCGTGGCACGAGGGCGGAGGGATCGAACACCTGACCGTGCCGGACGACCCGGCCGGACAGCCCTGGTCGCTGGACACGGCGGAGGAAGTCTCGCAGAACGAGCAGCTTACGGCGGGCGACATCGACGGCGACGGCGATCCCGACCTGCTGCTGGGCACGATCTGGCTGCGCAACGACGGGGATGCCTGGACTCCGCTGACTCTGTTCGAAACGACCGGCAGCCCCGATCGCAACCGGCTGGCCCACATCAACGCGGACGGCCGGCCGGATGCCGTGGTCGGCTACGAGGCCATCAGCGGGCCGGGCGTGCTGGCCTGGTACGAGCAGGGGGCCGATCCGGCCGCGCTCTGGACCGAGCACGTGATCAGCCGCACGGTGATCGGGCCGATGAGCCTGGACGTGGCCGACATGGATCGCGATGGCGACATCGATGTCGTGGTCGGCGAGCACAACCTGGACGATCCGGCCAGCGCCCGCCTGCTCGTCTTCGAAAACGTGGACGGCCGGGGTGGGGCCTGGGCGGGGCACGTCGTGTTCACCGGCGACGAGCATCACGACGGCGCCCAGGTCGTGGACATCGACGGCGACGGCGATTTGGACATTCTCTCGATCGGGTGGGGCCACGCGGGCGTGCTGTTGTACGAGAATCGGGCGATTGCCGGGAATTCCGAGAATCCGCTGCCGACTCCGCCGGCCACCGCGACCCATCCCCCGACCCTGGCCCCCACGGCGATTCCCTCCCCGACTCCGCCGCCGCCCACGGCCGAGCCGGGAGAAACCCCGGCGCGGGTGACGGACGGCCTGCTGGCGCTGTACCGCTTCGACGAGGGGGCGGGCGAGGTGGTGCGCGAGGCGTCCGGCAATCCGGCCCTGGACCTGACGATTTCAGACCCGGCCGCCGTCCGCTGGGTGGAAGGCGGATTGGCGGTCGATGCTCCCGTAACGATCGGCTCCGCCGCGCCAGCGACCGGCCTGATCGACGCGATCCGGGCCAGCGGGAGCCTGACCGTCGAGGTTTGGATACGACCGGCGAACCTGACCCAGAACGGCCCGGCGCGCGTCCTGACGATCTCCGGGGATCCGAATAACCGCAACCTGACCCTGGGCCAGGGTCTGTGGGGCGACCAGCCCTCGGACGTATTCGACGTCCGGCTGCGCACCACGCAGACGGACGCCAACGGCCAGCCGTCGCTGACCACGCCCTCGGGGCTGCTGGCAGGCGGACTTGTGCATGTGGTCTATACCCGCTCGGCCGACGGGCAGGCTACGATCTATCTGGACGGCGTGGCCCAGGCCCGGACCGTGATCGGCGGTTCGCTGGATGGCTGGGACACGGGCTACCGGCTGCTGCTGGCCAACGAGGCCTCCGGCGACCGGCCCTGGCTGGGCGAATACGACCTGGTCGCCCTCTACGGCCGGGCGCTCGATCCGGCCGAGGTGACCTGGAACTATGCGGCCGGGCCGGGATAGGTGGGCCGGATCAGGCGCGCCCGGCTAATGGAGTTGTTGGGAAGATGCAATGCCCACCCGCCGGTTTTTAAGGTGGTTGTAAGGCGGGTGGGGCACACTAAACATGGGATAAACGCACGTCATACCGCCTGTGCGCCATTTCAGGTGGTGGAGGCGCGCGGCAGGGGTGTCTGGCTCGCGGGCCGGTATGAAGAAAATTTGTAGTGCGCCGCGCAACTACAAGGAAAGAAATACACCTTATGGAAATGCTCGCGTACATTCGTTTGTTCAGGAAATGGTTGTGGCTGTTGGTGGTGGCGGCCATCATTGGCGGCGTGCTGGCGTATGTCATCCGCCACAACGAGCCACCGGTCTATGAAGCCGATGTGCTGATCTCGGTAGGCGGTTATATCGCCTCGCCCAACCCCAACTCCGCCGAGATCGCCACCGGCCTCGATCTGGCGCGGACGTACGCGGTGCTGATGACCACCCGCGACGTCCTGCAAGGGGCTATCGACGCGCTCAACCTCCCGCTGACGGAGGCCAAGCTGCGGACCCTGGTCGACACCGCCGTGATTCAGGATACGTCCCTGCTGTCCCTGAAGGTGACTTACACCGATCCGCAGCAGGTGGCCGATCTGGCCAACGAGATCGCCCGCCAGCTTATCCAGCGCAGCCCAAGCAATCTGACCCCGGCCCAGCAGGAACAGATCGATCTGGCCGGGGTGGAAGTGCAGCGGCTGACCGAGCAGCTCGACGAGCTGCGCCAGCGTCTGGCGGCGGTGGATGCCCAGTTGAGCCGCCTCGCCGCGCGCGAGACGTTCGACCAGGATGAATACAACCGGTTGAACGAGCAGCGGGCCAGTCTGGTGGATCAGATCAACCAGGCTTCGGGCACGATCGCCGAGTTCTCCAACGCCGTGATCAGCCTCCAGGCCCGGACCAACTCCCTGGACGTGGTCGAGCCGGCCGTCGTGCCCACCGAGCCATCGGGCACGAGCGTGCTGCTGGTGACGATCCTGGGCGTGATGATCGGTCTGGCGCTGGCGATCGGGATCGTGCTGGTGCTTGATTACGTCAACGACACCATCCGCAACACAACCGAGGCGACGCAGGTGCTCAACCTGCCGGTGCTGGGCATGATCGCCCGCTTCGGCAAGGCCCGGAACGCCTCCGAACGCCTGATCACGTTCCGCGATCCCAGCTCGGCCGTCTCGGAAAGCTACCGCGCCCTGCGCACCAAGCTGCTCTATACGGCGGGTGGGCCGGAGAAGAAGGCGTTCGTGATCACCAGCGTCAGCGCCGACGAGGGCAAGACGGTCACGGCCGCCAATCTGGCGGTCGCCATCGCCTCGGCCAACCTGCGGGTCATGCTCATTGACGCCGACCTGCGCCGTCCCAACCTGCACCAGGTCTTTGGCCTGAGCAATGAGGTCGGCCTGACCAACCTGCTGGCTTCCGAACCGCCGACCTCCTATGCGGACGGTGAGCTGCGCAACGAGCTGGAAAAGGTTCTGCAGGAGACCAGCGTTCCCGGCCTGAAGGTCGTCACCAGCGGCCTGCTTCCGGCCAATCCGACCGAGGTCCTCGGCTCCCTGGCCATCGAGCGCTGGTTCCGGGCGTTTATGTCCCTGGACACGGCCGACGTGATCATCTTTGATACGTCCCCGGCTCTGACCGTGGCGGACGCCTCCGTGCTGGCCGCCACGACCGGCGCGCCGGTCGTGCTGGTCGTCCACGCGGGCAAGACCACCCGCGCCGCGGCCCGCGAGGCCAAGGAGCAGTTCGAGCAGCTTGAAGTCAAGATTCGCGGTCTGATCCTCAACGGGGTGGACCCGGACCTGGTCCGCACCGGCAAGGGCTACCAGATCGATTCCGACGCCGCGCCGATTTCGCACCGCGCGGCGGAAAGCACGCTGTGGCGGCGCTCCTCCCTGCACGATACACGCCAGTTGAACGGCTCCGCCGGGACGGCCTCCAAACCGGTGACGATCAGCAAGGATGGCATGGCGATCTTCATCGCCGGGCATCAGGAGCCGATCAGCATCATCGTGCAGGATCGGGTCACGATCGGGCGCTACCGCGACAAGGGGCCGAGCCGCAACCACATCGATCTGGATCGCTATGGGGCGTTCGAGGCCGGGGTCTCTCGCGAGCACGCCGCGGTCTACCGGGAAGGCTCACACTTCTTCATCGAAGACCTGGGCAGCGTCAACGGCACCTGGGTTGGCGGCGAGCGGATCGAAGCGCATACGCGCGTGCCGATTTCGAAGGGCAGCGAGGTCGTGCTGGGCAGCCTGTCCCTGCGCCTGCTGTTCTTCTCGGACGCGGCGGAAAACGTCAGCGTGCCCTCGCAAAACTAACTTTCGCCGGCCATATCCCGACGACGCCACCCAGCCACGGTGGCGTCGTTTTTGTGGCCCTGTTGAGATACCGTATCTGGGAAGGTGTCTGTGAACCCGAGTCCACGTGTCACGATCGGCATGCCCGTCTGCAACGGCCAGGACACCCTGGAGGATGCGATCAACGCCATCCTGGCCCAGACGTTCGTGGATTTTGAGCTGATCATCTCCGACTGCGCTTCCACCGATCGGACGGAAGTCATCTGCCAGAGCTACGCCGCGCGCGACCCCCGGATTCGGTACGTGCGCAATCCGGTTCCCATGGGCGCGGCGGGCAGCTACAACCGGCTGGTCGACCTTGCGCGGGGCGAGTACTTCAAGTGGGTGGCCCACGACGATCTGATCGAGCCGGACTACCTGGAGCAGTGCGTGGCGGCGCTCGATTCCGATCCGGGGATCGTGCTGGCCTATGCCCGCAGCCAGTGGATCGATGCTCGCGGCCACGTTGTCCAGCCCGACGAGGATCGCTGTCCCCTGATGGACGCGCGGCCTTCCACCCGGTTCGCGGCCTTCCTGCGGACGCCGGGCCTGTGCAACCCGGCCTTCGGGCTGGTCCGGCTCGACGCCCTGCGCCGGACGGCCCGGATCGCCCCCTACCGCGCCTCCGGGCAGGCCCTGCTGGGGCATCTGGCCCTGCTGGGCAAGTTCTACGAAGTCCCGGCCTTCCTGTTCTACCGCCGGATGCGCGGCACGCCGTCCGGCGGGGCCGGCGCGATCGGCCGCGAAGCGCCCTGGATCGAAACATCGAGCCGCCGGGTCGGGCTGAGCCAGGTGCCGCGCTGGCGCTGGGTGCTGGCCTACCATCGCCAGATTTTCCAGACTCCGATGTCCCCGCTCGACCGCGCGCGCTGCCTGTACACGGTGGCCCGCCATCTGGTGTTCAGCCGCCGGTGGTGGCGGGTGGAGTGGGCGGCGCTCAAGCAGGCGGTAGGCGTTGCCTCGGACGACCAGGCGTATAAGGCTGTGTGAGTCAGAGCCGCGCGGCCGGGTTGCATGGAACACAAAAGGCGCTCGCCGGGGAAACCGGGAGCGCCTTTTGGTTTGGCCCGTGGGCCGAAGCCCGCGCGGGGTTATGCGCCGTGCTGGTGGTCGACTCCGTGCTGAAGCTGCTGGCAGACGTAGTCGACCTGTTCCTCGGTCATGACGCTGGAGAAGGGCAGGGCCAGCATGCTGTCGCCCGCCTGCTCCGTATGCGGCAGGTCGCCGCGCTTCCAGCCCATCTGCTTGTAGAACGGCTGGAGGTGGATCGGGGTGAAATACGGGCGGGAGGGCACCCCGACCGAGTCCAGGTGAGCCATCAGGGCGTTGCGGTCGACGCCTTCGCCGCAGCGGATCACGTACACGAACCAGCTCATGCGGGTCGTCGTCGCGGCGATGTAGGGCTTGTGCAGGCCCTCGATCGCGTCGATCCGGGTGTTGTACCAGGCCGCGACCTGGGCGCGCTTGGCCAGCAGCTCGTCGATGCGCCCGATCTGGGCCAGGCCCAGGGCCGCGCTCATCTCGTCCAGGCGGTAGTTATAGCCCAGCCGGGTGTGGTTGAGCCACGCGTCGAACACGTCCCGGCCCTGGTTGCGCAGGCTGCGGAACAGGTTGGTCCAGTCCTCGTTGTTGCTGACGAGCATCCCGCCTTCGCCGGTGGTCATCTGCTTGTTGGGATAGAAGGCGAACACGGCCGCGTCGCCCATCGTCCCGGCCCGGCGGCCCTTGTAGTCGGCCCCCAGGGCCTCGCAGGCGTCCTCGATCACGAACAGGTTGTGCCGCCGGGCAATCTCCAGGATCGGGTCCATGTCGGCCGGCTGGCCGAAGGCGTGCACGGGGATGATGGCTTTGGTGCGCTCGGTGATCGCGGCTTCGAGCAGGTTGGGATCGAGGTTGCCGGTCTTGGGATCGATGTCCACGAAGACGGGCTTGCCCCGCTCGTACAGCACGCAGTTGGCCGAGGCGATGAAGCTGAACGAGGGGCTGATCACCTCGTCGCCGTCCTGGACGCCGGCCGCGATCATCGCCAGGTGCAGGCCGGCCGTGCCGGAATTGACGCCCACCGCGAAGCGCGTGCCGGTGTAGGCAGCCAGTTTTTCCTCGAATTCGACGATACGCGGGCCGAGGCTCAGCCAGCGGGTGTTGAGCACGCCCAGCACGGCGTCGATTTCGGCCTGGGTGATATCGGGGGAAGACATTGGAATTTGCACGTCACAATCCTTTTCAGATGGATAAACCTGGTTTCACGGCGAAACGATCAACAGCATGCCACCGCCGCGACCTTCTCGATCGGCCAGATGCCCGCGCCGAGGGGGCGGCGATACAGCGGGAAGAAGTCGCACGTCGGGTCATCGGGGATGCGGGTCCGGGCCTGCCACATCCGGCTCAGCTCGGCGTAGCGATTATCGTCCAAAACAAGCCGGTAGGTGTAAAACTCCTTGCACACGGGTGAAAAGCCCGCCTTGAAGTGAAACAGCGAATCGGCGCGGTTGCCGACGCCGCCGCCCAGGTGCAGGGCCTGGTAACCGGCTTCCTTGGCCCAGCGCCGGATGAAGTCGATCTCCAGCTTGGTGGGGGCCAGGGGCAGGTAGGCGCTGGCTGTGCCGCACAGGTGCAACTGGATGATGTCCGTGTTGATGGCCGTGAACAGGGCGGCGCTGGCCAGGACTCCGGTGCGCGGGTCCTGGACGGTGCACAGGTGCAGGCAGTCGCCCAGCGTGGCGCGCAGGTCGCGGAAGTACTCCTGCGGGAAGAAATAGAAGCCCGTCGCCCGCACGCGGTTCATCGTGTCGATGTACAGCTTGATGAATTCGTCCATGCGGTCCCAGTCGTCCAGCACGGCCGTGAAGCCGGCGGCCTTGAGCTTGCGGATGCCGCTGCGGTGATTGCGGCACGTCTGGTTCTGAAGCTCCTCCAGGGGCCGGGTCAGGTCGATCACGACCGTGCCATGATGCTGGCGCAGGTCGCCGTAGCGGCTCAGGCCGTCGACCGGCAGGGGCAGCAGCGGGTGCAGGCGGAAGAAGGCCGATACCAGCCCGCGCTCGCTCGCGGCCGCCCGGAAGGCCTCCAGGATGCGGCCCAGCACGTCCGGGTCGGCCGGGCCGGAGAGCAGCGGCGATGGGTAGCCGTAGGGCGTGATGGCGTCTACCCAGTCCGGCGGGGCTTCCAGCGCGGGTGGCAGCGGGCGGATGAGCATCGGGGCCAGGAAGGCAGTGTCCCCCTCCCTGGCGTAGAAGGCGCTGGCCGTGCCGCCCTCGTGGCGGGCGCAGAAGTCCAGGTAACACGGCAGATGGTAGAAGTCGTGGCGGATATCCTTCAGGAAGGCAGCCCAACGCGGGTCCTGGGGGGTAATGAACTCGGCCTGCATAGTCATCGTCTTTCTTAGAGCGCAATCCCAGTGTGACCGCGGCCCGCGTGAGGTCTCATGAAACGGGTGCGCTGTCCGCGCGCGGGGTGGGCTGGCCGGTGGGCGTTGGCCGCCGCCGGACGAGGAGTCGGCGGCCAACGCTCGACCGGTCAGCCTTCCGGCGCGAGCGGGCGGCGGTACAGTGGGAAGAAGTCACTTGTGTCGTCCACGGGAACGCCGGTTTTCACCTGCCAGAGCCGGCCCAGCTCGGCGTAGCGTTCCTTGTCCAGAACCAGACGGTAGGTGCGGAACTCCTTGAGCAGGGGCGAAAAGCCTGCTTTGAACTGAAACAGCGAATCTTCGCGGTTGCCGACGCCGCCGCCCAGGTGAAAGGCGCGGCAGCCCAGCGCGGTGGCCCACCGGCGGACGTGATCGAGCATCAGCTTGGTGGGCGCGCGATGGCTGTACGGATCGGCGGTGCCGCTCAGGTGATACTGCACGATGTCATCCTGAACGACCGTGAACAGCCCCGCGCAGGCCAGGTTGCCGTCGGGCGCGTCGACGGTCCCCAGGTGCAGGCTGTCGCCGAGTGCTCCGCGCAACTCCTCGAAATAAGCCTTGCTGAAGTAGTAAAACTCGCTGGCGTTGACCCTGGACATGGTCGACAGGTACAGGTCGATGAAGTCGTCCAGGCGGCTCCAGTCGTCCATGGCCGCCGTGAAGCCGTCCGCGGCCAGCTTGCGAATCTCGTAGCGGTGGCCCTTGCGAATCTGGCTCCACTGCGTCTCAGGGGGCAGGGTCAGGTCGATCGTCACGGTGCTGCTGTGCTGGAGCAGCGTCCCCTGCGCGCGCAGGAGATTGTCCGGTTCAAGCGGGAGCAGCGGGTGCAGCCGGAAGAAGATCGTGACCAGGCCTTGCTCGCGGCCGGTTTCCCGCAGCGCGGCCAGCGCCCCGGCGAGTTTGGGGCTGTCTTCGGAGTGCAGCGGGCAGGGATAGCCGTAGGGCGTGATCGCGTCGCGCCAGTCCGCCGGCCCGCCCAGCTCGGCCGGGAGGTCGCGGATCAGCATCGGCGCGAGGAACTCGTAGTCGCCGTCCGCGTACCAGAACGCCAGCGGCGTGCCGCCTTCGTGCCGGGCGCAGAAAGTCAGATAGTTGGGCAGATGGTAGAAATCGTGGCGCGTGCGCCCAAGGAAATGCAGCCAGCGGGGGTCTTGGGGAGAGATGAATGCAGCCTGCATGAGAGAACCCTACCGTGGTTCCAGACCACTCTGAGCCTTGTGACGGAGAGACGATGCGACCGGGGCCAGCCTCAAGGCCGATCGGAACAGGGAACAACCTGAGTCATTCCCTGTTCTGGATGGCGATTGGGTTCGCGGGGTTAGCGCGGTTTGGGCAGAGTCTGCTGGGCGTACGAGCCCATGAACATCGACATGGTCGCGTGGCCTTCTTCGCTGATGCCCTCGCGCTCGACGACCTTCTTCACGGTCCTGGCGAGGATGCGGAGGTCCAGCCACAGCGAGCGGTGGTCGACGTACCAGACGTCCAGGGCGAAGCGTTTTTCCCAACTGATGGCGTTGCGGCCGTTGACCTGGGCCCAGCCGGTGATGCCGGGCAGCACGTCGTGGCGGCGGGCCTGCTCAGGCGAGTAGCGATCCAGGTACTCGATCAGCAGGGGGCGCGGGCCGACCAGGCTCATCTCGCCCCGGAGTACGTTGAGCAGCTCCGGCAGCTCGTCCAGGCTGGTGCTGCGCAGCAGTTGCCCGAAGCGGGTGAGCCGCTTCTCGTCCGGCAGCAGGTTGCCGTTCTCGTCGCGCGCGCTGGTCATCGTGCGGAACTTGAGCAGGGTGAAGGTTTTGCCATGCAGGCCCGGCCGGTCCTGGCGGAAGAAGATGGGCGCGCCAAGGTTGACCCGGACCAGGATGGCCAGGATGACCAGCAGCGGCAGGAGCACGATCAGGGCGGTCAGGGCGACGGACACGTCGAAGGCGCGCTTCGTGAAGCCCACGGGCTGCCGGCGCGCAGCGGCGATCACGGTCGGCCGGGAAGGCTTGCGGTCGAGACGCACCAGGACGGATTCAATGACGTCATCCAGCCAACGCTCGTAGCTTGCATACGCGTTTTCAGAAAGCTCTTTAAGGGTGACCAGTTTTTCCGCGTTCAAGTTCAACATGATGTCTAACTCTCTTTGTTGGCTGTGTCTGGATGTGTGCCGGAGGGTCGCGCGGGGTTGTTCCAAATCTTCCGCATTCGACCACATCCTTACTTTGCCATTCCAACCTTACGGCCGCACAAAAACCTTAAGCCATAACCTTACAATGACCTCTCTATCGCGTTAAGGTGTGGTGAAAGGCCGGATTGATCGGGGGAAAAGGCGCGCGGCAGGCGCGAAATGGGCCTGGAGGGGGGAAGATTCCGGGGGCGGCCGCAATGCTTGCATCGCGACCGCCCCCGTGGGAAGCCGATTCCGGCTTGCGCTGCCGGCCCAGCCTTGCAAGGTTCATTGTCGCCGGGCAGAGTCTTTCCCTGGCTGGGAGATGACTGGCCTCTCTGGAACCTTGCAAGGCGGCGCGGCCGCGTTTTGGGGGTGGGGATCAGGGCGTCCGGGGTTGGGCGGCCCGGACCAGCACTTCTTCCAGCTTGCGGGCCATGTCCTCGCGGTTGAAGCGCTCCCGGGCCAGCCGGTGCGAGGCCTGTCCGGCCTGTTCCAGCCGGGCCGGATCGTGGACGAAGGCAGCCAGGGCCTCGGCGGCCTGGCGGGGGTCTTCCGCCGGGAGGACGATGCCCGCGCCGGATTCGTTCAGGATGTCGGCCTGCCAGCCGCCGTAGTTGATCGCCAGGGGTTTGTTGGCGGCCAGGGCGTCGAAGAACTTGTTGGCGGAGTTGTTCCACATCGCCCGGATCGGCTGGAAGACCGAGGTGGCGACGGTGGCGGCGGCCAGCACGTTGGGCATCTCGCCCTTGGCGACCGGCTCCCAGATCGTCAGGTTGCGGTCAAGCACGCCCAGCTCGCTGGCGTGGGCGGCGATCTTGGCCCGTTCGGCCCCCGTGCCGATCAGCAGGAAATGGACGTCGGGGGCGATGGTCTGCATGGCCGCGGCCAGGTCGACGAGGTAGTTGACCCCGTTGATCAGCCCGAAGGTGCCTGTGTAGACCACCAGGGGCTGGCCGGGGGCGAGCTTGAGCCGGTCGCGGATCGAGTCGCCCTGGCTGGCCGGGACGTCGAACAGCCCCAGGTCGCAGCTATTGGGGATCACGGTCACCCGCTCCGGCGGGATGCCGCGCCGGATGACGCCCTCGGCCATGCCGGGAGAGAGCGCGACAACGTGCGCGGCGGCGTGGTACGCGACCCACTCGAGAAGCTTGGCCAGCCAGCGCAGGATCGGATTCTTGAGCGCGCCGACGGCGATGGGCAGCTCCGGCCACAGGTCGCGCACCTCGAAGACCATCGGTTTGCGCTGCCACAGCTTGCCCACGATGGCGGGGATGGCGATGGTCAGCGGCGTGCTCGTGGCGAAGATGACGTCCGCCTCCTGGCGCATGGCTTCGCGGCTGGCCAGCAGGGCGAACTGCACGAAGGCCTGGATGCGCCGCCCGAACGACATGACGTTGTCGTAGGGCACGTCCAGGATCACGGTCGGGATGCCGTCGATGTCGATGGGCTGGCCGGACGGCGCGGTCAGGTATTCGGATGTAAAGCGGGCGGACGACGTGATCATGCATACGTCGTGCCCCTGGGCGATCAGCCAGCGCGCGAACTCGTAGGAACGCGACCCGCCGTGCTGTTTGAGCGAACCAAAGTACTGATGCAGATATAGGATTCGAATGGGTTGACTGGCCATAAGCGTTCGATTTCCACGTGCGTTCACAACAGCCACCCGATCCATCGGGCGCACGATCGGGCGGCTGACGCCAGCGAAGTATGCTAGTCGGCTGAAGTAATCCGGAGGGCAGGGCGACGTTCGCCTGTCACGTCGATCAGCACGGCTTCCAGCTTGTCGACCATCATACCACGGTCGTATCTCTCGCGTGCCAGCTTGCGAGCCGCGATCGCGGCCTGTTCCAGCCGCGCCGGATCGTGGATAAAAGCGGCCAGATCCAGCGCCGCCTGGTGCGTGTCATCGGCGGGCATGACGATGCCCGCGCCGGTCTCCCGCAGGACGTCCGCCTGCCAGCCTTCGTGATTGATGGCCTGGGGCTTGCCCGCGGCCAGGGCATCGAAGAATTTGTTGGCCGAATTATGCCAGAGTTCCTTGAGGGGCAGGACGGTGGAGACCGAAATGGTCGACGCGGCCAGGACCGGCGGCATGTCGAGTTTGCTCAGCGGCTCCCAGATCGTCAGGTTCCGGTCGAGCACGCCCATCTGCCGGGCCAGCTCGATGATCTTGGGGCGCTCGGCTCCGGTGCCCACCAGCAGGAAGTGCACGTCCGGCGCGATGTCCAGCATTGTCCTGGCGACCTCGAGCAGCCAGCTCAGGTTGTTGACCAGGCCGAAGGTTCCGGCGTAGACCACCAGTGGTTGGCCGTCCTTCAGGCCCAGCCGGTCGCGGACCGGCTGGCCGCATTCCGCCGGCACATCGAAGACGTCCAGGTCGCCGCCATTGTAGGTCACGGTCACGCGCTCCGGCGGGATGCCGCGCCGGATGACGCCCTCGGCCATGCCGGGGGAGAGGGCCATGACGTGGTCCGAGGCGTGGTAGGCGACCCATTCGAGGGTCAGGGCCAGCCAGCGGGCGATCGGATTGCGGAGCGCGCCGACGGCGATAGGCAGCTCCGGCCACAGGTCGCGCACCTCGAAGACCAGCGGCTTGCGCTGCCACAGCTTGGCCACGATGGCCGGCACGGCGATGGTCAGCGGCGGACTCCCGGCGAAGAAGACGTCCGCCTTCTGGCGCGTCGCTTCCCGGCAGGCCAGGAGGGCGAACTTGAGGAAGGCTTTGATTCGCTGGCCGAAAGGCATTTCGTTGCCGTACGGCACGTTGAGCACGATCAGCGGGATGCCCTCGATGAGGGTCGGCCCGGATTCGGTCTGGTATTCCGGCGGGAAGTGGGCCGACGACGTGACGATGCGGACTTCGTGTCCCCGGGCCATCAGGCGTTTGGCGAGCTGGTAGGTTCGCGAACTGCCGTGTGTTCGGGTTGGGATGAAGTGTTGATCGAAAAATACCACACGCATGAACTGTTCTCCCTAGCTGCTGGCCGGTGCGCGTTTGTGCTGGATGACCTGGCGGTATAAATCCACTGTCTGTTGTCCGATGGTTTCCCATCCGCATTCGGCCTGGATGCGATCGCGGAGCGCGCGGCCCATCGCCTCGCGCTGTTCGGGTGTCAGGTCCAGGCAGCGCCGCAGTCCTGCGGTGACGGCTGCCGGGTCCGCGGATTCGATCTGCACGCCATTTTCCCCGTCGACGATCAGCTCGCCCAGGCCGCCCACGGGGGTCGCCAGGGTGCATTTGCCCAGCCCGCCCGCCGTCAGGAAGGCGGCGCTTTGCGAGATGTTGTGGTAGGGGAACAGCACGACGTCGACCGCCGCGTGGTACAGCCCGACCTGATGGGAGGGGATGTAATCCGTGATCCAGCGGACGAGGGCCGCGACTCCCAGCTTCTCCGCCAGGGCCTGCAACTGCTGGAAGTACTGCCGGTCGAAGACCGAGCCGGCGACGATCAGCTTAAGGCTGGTTTCCGGCCGTTCCTGGGCCACGCGGGCCAGGGCTTCGATGGCCCCCTCGATGCCCTTGTAGGGCCGGATGAGACCCATCATCAGCAGGACGACATCCTTCTCGTCCAGGCCCAGGGTTTTTCTGGCCTCGGCGCGGGTGACGTTGGTCTGCTCGTAGAACACCGGCCCCTGCGCGATCAGGGAGACTTTCTCCTCCGGCACGCCGGAGTTCTCGATCAGCCGCCGGTAATCCGTCGCGGTGTGAACCACCAGATGATCGACCGAGGCATACAACCGCGAGAAGACGGCGTGGTGGCGGGTGCCCGTGTCGTGCGGCAGGTAGTCGTGGACGGTGTAGACGATCGGAATCCCCATGCGCCGGAGGCAGCTCAGGGCGAAGTTCTCCACCGTGACTTTCTCGTTGAGCATGGGCAGCCACTGGATATGGACGACGTCGGGGCGCTGGCGGCGGAACTTCGCCAGCAGAATCAGCCAGTTGAGCGTGTATTCCGCGACCCGGACGACCTGGCGCACGCGCCGGGCGCGAATCGGGTAGCGGCTGATGATGTCGGTGCCGCCGGTGGAGCGCTTGAACGCGGCGTCGTTGAAGTAGCCCGGCTCGCGGTGAAAGTCGCTCGCGTAGAGGCAGAACTGGTCGACTCGCCGGGCGATTGCCTCGGCCAGATAGCGGTCATAGAAGGGGGTTTGGGTGAGTAGGTCGATGACGGCGACGTTCATAAGGTTTCATTTGCTCCAGTCAGTCTGTCCACAAAAAACGAAACCCAAGACAATAATCCGGCTATTTCCTGCCGCGATCCGGAGCAATCGGCCCCTGGATCGCCCGCGACTCATGCCGATCTGCGAATGGTTGCGGTCACGCGGCTGGCCGTCATAGGACGACCGGCCGGTCGTCCCTACGGGTGACGGCGCGCTCGTGTTGGGTCGGGCCGCATCCTCAGCGCGCCGCCAGGACGTTCTGGTAGACTTCCAGGGTCCGCTGGCTCATCACGCGGGCGCTGTACTGCGCTTCGACCGTCCTGGCCGCCTGGTCGCCCAGGGCGCGGCACAGCGCCGGGTTTTCCTTCAGGCGCACGATCCAGCTTACCGCCGCGTCCACGTCCTGCACGGGGAACAGAATCCCGTTCTTTTCCTGGGTGATCAGGCCCGGCAGCCCGCCGACCGCGCTGGCGATCAGGGGCACGTGCTGGGCCATCGCTTCCAGGGCGGTGAACGGCATGCCTTCCCGGTGGGAGGGCATGATCAGCACGTCCATCCGCGCATAGTACGGGGTCACGTCGTACACCCGCCCGGTCAGGATGAGCTGCTGGCCGTAAGGCTGGCTCTGCAGCGCTTCGAGCTGCGGCTTGCCGGGGCCGTCGCCCACCAGGAGGAACTCGATGTCCGGGTGGGCGGGCAGGACGCGCTGCGCGATGGCGACCAGCTCGTCGACGCCTTTTTCCTCGCTCATCCGGCCGACGAACCCGACCACGAAACGGCCGCCGCGCTCGCCCTTGGGCAGGTCCTGATCTTCGTAGGTCAGTACCCCGTTGGGGATCACGGTGATCATCCGGGCCGGGACGCCCTGCTTCTGGTAGTCGTCCCGCGCGGTCGTATCCACCGCGATGGCGTGCGCGGTCCAGGGAGTGGTCAGCACGTCGAACTTGTTGTAAAGGAGGGTGCGCGGCGGCGTCTGGCTGTCGACGCCCCAGGCATGGAGCGTGATCACGGATTTGGTGCGCGTCCGGCCGAGCTTGATCGCCAGCCGGGCCAGGACGTTGGAGAGATACCCCTGGGAGTGCACGATCTCGAACTGCCCTTCCAGGAGGATGCGCTTCAGCGCGACGACCGATTTCCAGTCCAGCGCCCCCTGCCGGATGAGGGTCTGGACGGGGATGCCGTGCTTGCGGGCCTCTTGCAGCAGCCAGTCATCCTGGGGCCGGTCGGTGCGGTAGGGCGCGAGGATGGTGAGGTCCACGCCCAACTGGCGCAGCCCCAGGGCCAGATTCATGCAGTAGCGGCTGGTGCCACCAAAAGCCGGATTGTCGGAAAGCAGGAGAACTTTCATGGGGATTCCTGTTGGGTCATCGGCCGGTTTCAGCGCGCTCAGGCAGCCGCCCCGCGGGGTCGCCCCGCGCCGGCCGGTCGATTGCACGCGGGCCAGCGGTCGGGACGCGCCGGTATGGAGGCGTTTCCGTGAGACGCATTCCCACTCTCGCACCCCGACCTTACGTCCCCAATAAAACCCAGAACCTATTCCTTACAAAGACCTCACTGTTCCCTTAATGGTGCGCTCCGGAGCGGCCGCGTGTTAGGCGGCGGGCAGCCGGGCATGGCGGCGGGGCGATCGGGGAGTATGGCGCGTGCAAGGTGATCGAGGCGCGGCGCTGATTGCGCGGCGCCTTTTTGGCCCGGAGGCCGGTGGAGGTCACGCCGGGGGAGTGGTGTCGTCCGGCTCGACGTGCTGGCCCGCGCTCAGCGGGGTGAGTGCGTTCATGGCAAAGAAGAACCAGGCGATCTTGTAGCTCAGGGCGTCGACGGTCGCGGCGTAGAACAGGAGGAAGATCATCGGAAAGAAGTAGTTCTCCTGCGTGAGCAGGTACCAGCGCAGCCCGCGCCGGAGGATCAGCGCCAGCCCGAGGAACAGCAGGATGGCCCCGCCCAAGCCGGATTCGACGAGCACCTGTAAATAGTGGTTGTGCGTGCCCAGCACCGTCCCTCGCAGCTTCCACCCGATCAGGGGCATCACGTTGCCATAGCCCACGCCCATCGGATTCTCCGCGAAAATCTGGACGGCGGCCACGTAGAGGACGTCGCGGCTGGCCACGTCGCCTTCTTCCACGGTCTGGGTGAGCCGCAATCCCATCGATTCGACCAGGCTGGACCCGATTTCCGTCTGGGTCAGGACCACGAACACGCCAATCAGCAGAATCAGGAAGGTGATGGCCTTGGAGCGGGACGAGGCGGTTTTGTTGGTCTGGCGGGCAAAGGGCGCGATGATGAACCAGGTGCCCATCGCCGCGACCAGGCCCAGCAGCGCGCCGCGCGTGCCTCCGAACAGCAGGGTGAGGCTGCCCGCGACCACGCTGGCGGCCACCAGACCGCGCAGCTTGAGCGAACGCGTCGACAGGGCCAGGGGAATGGCCAGCGCCAGCCCGGCTCCCACCTGCCCGCTGTGGGCGGCGATGCTGTAGTTGAAAAGCTCGATCCGGATTTGCCCGCCGGCCGCCACGTTGAAAGCGTCGACGCCCCGGATGAGCACCTGGACGAGCGAGGCGGTGACGAAGATCGTCCAGGCGACCCAGTAGATCCACAGGAAACGGCGGCGGGTGTCCGGCAGGTCGGCCGCGTACATGAACATGGCCGCCATGAGCAGGAGCTGGAGCAGCACCTTCAGACTGTCGGTATTGCCGATGGGCCGGATGAAATACAGAAAAACCCCCAGCCCGAATGCCGCCGCCAGCAGGAGCATCCCAGGCGCTCGAATCAGATTCCGGATCAGGATCGGCAGGCGAAAGAACACCAGGCCCAGCGCCAGGATAGACAGGTAGTAGGTGAACGTGCGCCCCCCCTCAATGACGAACCCTTCCAGGGGCAGCGAAAAGACCATCGCTCCCAGGACGACGTGCAGAAGTGTGTCGATCAGGGAGCGGTTGCGCGCCGTGCGCCAGGGATGCGAGTAGGGGGTTTCGCCTGGTGTGCCTGCCGAAGCGCTCATTGTGCTCCCACTCCTATGCCTATTCCCGCGGCCTGGGCCATGTCCGGTTCGCTGCGCCCGATGGCCTGGTTGAACATGAGGGCCAGCTTGCGGGTCTGGTCGCGCCGGGTGTAGCGCTGGATAGCCGCCCAATCGCCATGGTATTCCAGGAATCCGTTTCTTGTAAAGGCGGTGTACCAGTTCTCCAGGATGGTCGCGATCCGGTCGGGCGTGCCTGCGGAGAGGCCGCTGCCGGTGTCCTTCAGGATCGCGTCGACGCCGGTATGCGGCGGCACGGCCAGGATCGGCCGGAGCGCCCGCAGGTATTCGTAAATCTTGGCCGTGAACCAGCCCTGCTCGCGGAACGTGTTTTCGGCCGCTTTCCAGTTCAGCAGGAGCAGGGCGGTCGATTCCTGCTGGCGGCGCAGGGAGTCGTAGTACGGCACTTCTCCGGCGTGCTGGATCAGCGCCCGGACTCCGGCCGAATCGGCGATCCGGTAGATGGTGGACTGTTCGGACGGCGGGCCGAAGAAACGAATCTGGAACGTCTCCGGGGTGATCACCCCGCGATCGAGCAGGAGGCGGGCCGCGTCGAACAGGGGTCTGGGGTCGCGGCAGCCGGTGTAGCCGGGGACCAGGTGGGTGCTGTCGTAAATCCGGCCGGTGTAGGTCAGGGTGAAGGTCGGGGTCTGGGGCGGCGGATCGCCAAAATCGGCCTCGTCATACCCGTTGGCGATGACGGCGACCGGCTTGCCATGCAGGGCGTGAAGGCCGTCCGCCCAGGGTTGGCTGACGGTGGTCAGCAGGCGCGCCGGGCACAGGGTTGCCTTTTCCAGCCGGCGCTCGAAGAAGGCGCGCAGCTCGGTATGGTTGTAGGCCGGCCCTTGCGTCCAGGGATCGCGGAAGTCCGCCACCCAGGGCAGGCCGGTTTCCAGGGCGAGCTGGTGGGCGATCAGGTGGCAGGTGAAGGGCTGGGCCGTGCTGAAAATCAGATCGACCGGCTGCTCGCGCAAAATCCGGCGGGCGGCCTGCAAGGCATGCGACCGCCAGCCGGTGAACTCGTCCGGGTAGACCAGGAATTCCTTCGCCCAGTAGATGCCCTGCTTGCGCAGGCGAGACTTCAGGCTGGGCGGGGCCGGTGGGGCGCTGGCGCTGCATTGCGCGGCGGTGACGGCCACCGGATTGCGCACCGCCCGGATCATGCCCAGGCGGTCGGTGTAGCCGGTGCGCACGACGGGCAGGTCGGCGGGAGCGGGCAGACCGCCCGTGGCCTGCCAGTCGCGCGTGAGGACGACGGGCTCCCAGCCGAACTCAGGCAGCATGCGGGCGAATTTGGCCGCGCGGACGGCCCCAATGGTGTTGAGGGGAGGAAAGAAGTAGGCGATCAGCAGCACCTTCTTGGTCGGCATCATGGTCCTCGATCAGCTATGGCTCGGCCGTGACGCATGCGCGAAGGGCAGCCGGCTGAGCGCGGATTTGAACAGCCGGCGGCCTGCATCGATCTCGCTCGAGCTAAAGAAACGCAAGGCATATAAGAGCAGCGGGTAGTTCGCGAGCAGCACCAGCTTGAACAGGATGTCGATGGCCGGCCGGCCGGAGTTCATGAACTGGCCGGAGCCCAGGATGACCAGCCAGACCACCACGATCTTCAACAGCCGCCCGTACTCGTAGGGAATCCGCCAGACGCGCTGGTTGACCCGGAGCTGCACGGCGAACAGGTACAGATAGGAAATGAGGGTCGACCAGGCCGCGCCCTGCATCCCATAACCTGGGATCAGGAGGTAGTTCAGAGCCATGTTGAGCGCCACCGCGCTGACCATGATCGGGATCATGTATTTGGACTTGGCTTTCACGTCCAGCGCGATATTGGTCATGTATACGCCGCCAAAGAACAGGTATGAAGCCACGATGTAGGGAATCACCCCGGCGGCTTCCGCGTAGCGCGGGGCCAGGATGGCCAGCACTTCGCGGGCAAGCAGCGCCAGACCCAATCCGGCAAACGCCATGAAGACGGCATAATAAGTGAAGATGCGGGCCAGCTTGGACTCGGCGTCGGGCTTCTTGGCGATGGCGAACATCTGGGCGGGCCAGGCGAGCTGCACGGCGGAAACCAGCAGTTGAACCGCCAGGCCCACGTTGTAGGACATCGCATACAGGCCGACCTGCTCCAGCCCGTGATAGCTTTCCAGGATGTAGCGATCCGCCGAGGTCATCAACATCTCCGCCACGCCAAAGACCGCGCTGGGGATGCCGATGGTGAGGATGCCGCGCAGGGCCGGCACCGAAAAGCGAAGGGTCAGATCGGGCACCAGGATCATCAGGTTGATGGCCAGGAAGACGATGTCCACCGCCAGCAGGGCAAAGATCAGCCCTTCCACCTTGAGGCCGAACCCGACGATGAACAGCACGTTCAGCCCGAAGCTGAGCAGGAACTGGAGGATCTGGAGGGTTGAGAACAGCACCGAGCGGGTGTGGATGCGCAGCTTGGCCAGGACAAGGTAGCTGTACTGGTGAAAAGCCGACGAGACCAGGACGAGCTGCAAAAGGGGGTAGTGGCTGCGGTCCCCCAGGAAGGCCGCCGAAAGCTGCGGGGCCAGCACGAGTAGCGGGCCAAAGAACAGGATGTTGTCCACGGTCAGGAAGAGAAAGGCCGTGCTCGTGACCACCTTCTCGTCCGATTCCTTGAAGATGACCTCGCGGAACATGCCCGTGCTCAGGCCCAGCAGGCCCAGCATGCTCAGGACATTGCCGGTCGTGGCGATCAGGGCGAACAACCCGTAGTCGTTCGGGTTGAGGTAGTGAGCATAGAGGGGGATCAGCAGGAAGCGCAGGCCGCGGCTCAACACGCTCCCAATGCCATAGATAATGGAGTGTTTGGTCAGTTTCTTCAGCTCGGCGAGCAACGGATGATGGTCCTTGTCTGGCGGGTCGCTCTGGCTGATAAGGTGCGTGGATGCGTCTCCAGAACGAGGGGGCGCGCGAACCGGGGCTGAAAGACTGACCGCACGGCTCGCTGAACAGCGCCGGGCCGATTTGGGATGCGCGCGGCGATTTTCCCCACTGGGACACTCTTAGAGCGACATAACCTGGACTCTAATCCCGTCACCTTGCAGACTCATAACAAACCACTGACCGTGCCTTGCATGTCCCCAACAACGGCCTATCTACGCGGCCGCGACCGGGAACGATGATTGTCAACTCATTTTGATTATGGATAGCATTGGTGTCAATAGCTCGTTGTCCCTATTGTATAAGAGAGATTTGAAAAAGTGGTTTGGCTTATCCTTCCTCAATTATTTGCGCTGCTCTTACAA